>JANNSW010000586.1:0-19100 GCA_031403055.1 Hyphomicrobiaceae bacterium
AAGCGGCCGAGCGTCAGCACCCGATCGTACATCACGATCGCGCCCGCCATCGCGACGTTGATGCAGAACGAGGTCGGGATCTTGACGATGTGGTCGCAGCGCCCGACCAGCGCCGGCGACAGCGAGCCGCGCTCGGGCCCCAGCACATAGGCGGCATTCAGCGGATGGCGGAAGCTCGGCAGCTCGACGGCTTCATCCAGCAATTCGACGCCGACGAGCCGGCATCCCTTCGGCAGCCGCATCTCCTCGACTGAGGCCCAGTCGTAGATCGGCAGGTGCGACGCGGCCTTGGAAGTGTCGGCCTTGGCCTCCTCGGCGAGATAGCGCGCCCCGATCGTGAAGGCGAAGCTCGCTCCGAACCCGTGCGCCGAGCGGATCAGGTTGCCGAGATTCAATTGCTTGGAGATCCTCTCGACCCCGATCGCGAAATAGCCGCGCATGTCGGATTTCCCTGGTCTTGTGCACGCTGCAGGTGCGCGTCAGATGACCTTGGCATTCTTGCCGGCCTCAGCCAGGTCCTCGAGGCTGCGCCGTGCCGCTTCCCGGTGCGCCGGCCGGATGTGGTCGGCGACCATCTTGATCGCGAGCGCGAGCACCGCCGCATCGTCGGTGAAGCCGAGGCCCACGACGAAATCCGGCACCACGTCGATCGGCATGATAAAATAGGCGAGCGCTCCGATCAGCGTCGCGCGCACCCTGAGCGGCGTGGATGAATCCGTTGCGCAGTAGAAAGCAGCCACCAGCTCCTCGGCAAACGGAATCCGTCGTCCGACCGCCTTGAGCTTTCCCCAAAAGCTTGCGCGCACCTGCTGCTGACGCCTCAGGAACTCCTCGGGCGGGATGATCTCGCCTTCGATCGGGGCGCCCGAAGCGCTGTCATGCTGTTTCATCTCGAGCTGTTTCCGCGTTCGACCCGCCCAGCCGCACTCCTGGGCCATCTGAACAGATAGTCATCCATTGCGGCGCGCTCAAGCCCTGTCTGGCCGGCGGCTTGCATCAGCGCTGGCACGACGTCTTGCTTGGTGGCTTGCGGTCTCGAGGGGGTCGATGCCGGGGCCGGGCTGCAGCCGCACATCGGCTGTTAACGATTCTGAATTGTTGCCTTGGCATCAGCGCGTACGTGCGGTACGACTATCCTTGGGCAGAGTGTAGCTGGGTCTGGGGCCCGAATTGGGGCGTGCGTCGTGTTCCATGGGTCTCGCGGGCGCGGGTTGGTTCGGGCGGGTTGGAAGCTTCCAGCGGCTCTCGCCGTGCTCATTGCGTTTTCCCCGCTCGCGCTCGCCTTCGTGGCCGAGCAATCCGCTTTCGAGCGCTGGAGCCGCGGTGCCGGCCTTCCGACCGTCCCAGAAGGCGAGGTCGAAGGCGCGATCGTGCTCGCGGAATCGGGCAACGCCTCCGAGTTCACCCAGAAAATCGAGAACCGCATCAAACGCCGCCGCAGCGAGGATCCCAATGCCCTGAGCAAAGCGACGCGCTCGGGTGTCTTCACCACAGTGGGACCCAAGGTGATAAGGCTGTTTCCATCGAGCTCGACGCCCAAGGCGGCAATCCCCTCGCTCACGCCCGGCCTGGGCATCGGCCGCAACGGCAGCTATCGCGCCATCTGCGTTCGCCTGTGCGATGGCTTCTATTGGCCAATCAGCTATGGCACCAGCCGCTCCGCAGACGCTGACGACAAGCAAGCCTGCGAGTCGGGCTGCGCGACCGAGGCACGCCTGTTCTACGTCCCGGCCGGCGCCGAGACCGACGAGGCGGTCGACGTGAAGGGCAAGCCTTACTCGCGTCTGAAGAACGCCTATCGCTACCGCAACGAATATGTGCCGAGCTGCAAGTGCAAGCCCGACCCGTGGGAGCAATCGTCCCTCGACCGCCACAAGAAGTATGCCGAGCTCGCCAAAGCGGGCAAGCTCGCCAGCCTCGACGACAAGGGCAAGAAGCGCCGCCGCAAGAAGCAATCGGTCGCCTCGACGACCTACGTCAGCTTCGACAGCTCGACGGCGGCGATCGATCCGGCCGACGGGCTGGCACCCGAAGTGATCGTGCCCGGCAAGGCGAAATCGAAGAAGTCCGCCCGCAAGCAGAAGGAACGCTCCGTCGCGAAGGTCGCGTCGGTTCTGAAGGTGATCCGCCTCAACGCGACCACAAAATCCACCAAGCGGCTGAACGTCGTCTCGGTCGGCTCCAGGCGGACCGGCTCGGCCAACGGCGAATCGCGACGCTGATCGACCGCCGCGATCAAGCGGAGGGATCGTGCGAAACTGCTGATCTCGTTCAGAGTTTGTTGGCCATTCGCATGGCATAGAAGTGGGGCCGCGGGTCACGCGGCAACCCAGTCGCCGCTGTTGCGTCCCCTCTGTTCGTGTTGCGTAACGAAATGGTCCCCTCTGTGCGTCTCAGCGGAGCCTGCCGTCATGCGGTTGGCGATCGCCCGATCCGTCATGCCCTCGTGGCAACCCTGCTCGGGATCCTGCTGGCCTGTTGCGCCTCTGCCGGGCCGGCCTTTGCCCAGAGCACATCGGGCGGCAACAGCCTGCTGTCCCAGATCTTTCCATTCCTGCAGCCCAAGCCCAGGCAAATCACCCCCTCGCCGAGCTCCCAGTTTCAGAAACCCGCCGCGGGCCAGCCCCTGAAAATCGTGCCCGCAGGCCTCGTGGCCGGCAATGGCGGGCTCGATGGCGGCGTTGGCGATCCGGCCCCGGCCGCTCCCCACACCGAGCCGCCCTCTGGACCCGGCAGACCTGGCACCGTGACGATTTGCGTGCGGCTCTGCGACGGCTACTACTGGCCGATCTCCAATGCGGTGCGCCCAGCCAACCTCCGCAGCGATCGCGAGCTCTGCGAGTCGACCTGCGCCGTGCCCGCAAAGCTCTATATCCAGTACAGCTTCGGCGGTGACGCCGGCCAGATGCGCGACCTCGACGGCAAGCCCTACAAGAAACTGAAGACGGCGTTCCTCTATCGCAAGCAATTCGTGCCGAGCTGCCGTTGCAAAGCCGAGCCCTGGTCGGACGCCGAGCAGGCGCGCCACGACGAGTACGCCATGCGGGAGGAGGCCAAGCGCCTCAACGCCGAGCTCGAGGCCGAGATGGCGCAAGCGAGTGCGGCTGCGATGGCAGAGGAGGTGGCCACCAATGAGGTCGCTCCGACCGTTGCCGATGCGACCGTGGGACCATTGCCCAGCTTGCCCGTGACCAAGGATGGACCCAATCCGCCTTCACTCCTGCCGGCGACGAAGATCAAACGGATCCGGCTGCCGGCGCTGGCCGCCATCAAGGCCCCTCCCACAGCCAGGCGGTCGCCGCCGGCACAACCATCGGCTCAGCTGGTGGCGGTGAAGGCGTCGCCCGGCAGCGTGGCCGCAACCCTACCGCCGCGCAAAAAGACCATCAAGGATCCGCGCCAGCTCAGCGTCCATTACCGTTAGACCGCCGGCCGAATGGGTCGTCAGAGTCACGTCGACCTTGTTCCAGACATTCAGCCATTCGGGATGGTGATCGAGCCGCTCGGCCGCGAGCGCGACGCGCGTCATCCAGCCGAACGCCTCGCTGAAATTCTTGAACGTGAAGCGCTTCTGAATGGCGTCCCGCTCCGGAAGCAGCGTCCAGCCTTCGAGGCCCGCCAGTGCAGCTTGGCGTTCGGCCCCGGTGAGCTTGTGTGGGCGTGTATCCTTGGTCATCGTGTCCTCGTCCTCGGTTCAGCTCCAACTCGTCCCGTCGTCGTCTGCTTCGTCCTCTGCTTCGGCATCGCCGAGCGGGAACTCGGCTTCGACCAGATAGGGCCCGCCGCCGGTGCCGGGCCGGGCCGACATCAGCACCGTTCGCGTGACCGGGAAAGCCTCGCTCGTGAACCCGCCGAACTGGCTCAGATAGTCGGCAACGTCCCGGCTGCGGGTGCCCTTCAACCTGGCGAGTGTCAAGTGGGGTGCGAATTTGCGTGGCTCGGGCGCGAGCCCTGCCACCCGCGCCGCGGCTTCATGTCCGAGCTGTAGCGCGGCGAGCTCGGGCGATGGCGCGGCCAGCACGATGATCGCACGCGGATGGTCGCCGCCGAAGCTCGCCAGCTCGGCGAGCCTCACCTCGAGCGGAACGCCCTCGATCCGGTCGATCAGATCGACGATCTCATCGGCCACGCGCGCCTCCACATCCCCGAAAAAGCGCAGCGTCAGATGATAGTGCTCGGGCTCGAGCCAGCGCGCGCCCCGCAGACTGCCGCGCAGCATGGAAAGGCGAAGCCGCAGCGGCGCCGGGATCTCGATGGCAGTGAAAATGCGTGGCATCTCGCAAACTCCGGCGCATCCGCGACACTGGTCAAGGCTTCGAGCGGACCCTGCCGATCAGCTGCTCGACCATCGGCAGCATCCGCTCGACGATGATGGCGACCCCTTTCGGGTTGGGATGCAGCCCATCGGAGAGGTTCAGAGCAGGATCGAGCGCAATCCCATCGAGAAAGAACGGATAGTGCAGCGAACCGTGTTGCCCGGCGAGCTCGGCATAAATACGGTCGAACGCGGCCGTATAGCCGGTCCCCAGATTGCTCGGCGCCCGCATGCCGGCGATCAGCACCTGCTGGCCATTGCCTGTCAGCTTGCCGACGATTGCTTCCAGTGCCTTGCGTGTCACCGCCGGATCGAGGCCGCGCAAGGCGTCGTTGGCGCCGAGCTCCACGATCACGGCGTCGGTCTCCTCGCCGACGGCCCAATCCAGCCGCTCCAGCCCGTCGGTCGCAGTGTCGCCGGAGACCCCGGCATTGCGCACCTCGACCGCAAAGCCTCTGGCGATCAGCGCATGCTCGAGCTGGGCCGGAAACGCCTGGCTCTCGGCAATGCCGTAGCCGGCGACGAGGCTGTCCCCGAGCACGACGATCCGCACGAGCCGCGCATCCTCTGCTGCGCTCCCCCCTGCCGCCGCCAGCAATGCCGCGAGCGCCAGGGCCGCAATCCTCGCCCTCTCCACAAGTCGTTTGGCCATCCTCATCCCTTTCGAGCGGTCCAAACCTCAATCCTGACGTAGATAGAGTCGAATTGAGGTCGGCAATCGACACATAGCACCGCACTGGGCGAGGGACATGAGCGCGCGCGAACCGATCATCCGGCTGGACCAGGTCCGGCTCACATTGCAGAGCCGGGCAGGACCCGTCGAGGTCTTGAAGGGCATCGACCTCGCGGTCGCGGCGGCGTCCTCGGTCGGCGTAGTCGGTCCGAGCGGCTCGGGCAAAAGCTCGCTGTTGATGGTGATCGCCGGCCTCGAGCGGCCAACATCGGGACGCGTGATGGTGGCCGGGCAGGCCTATGATGGCCTTGGCGAGGATGCGCTCGCGCGGCTGCGCGGCCAATCGATCGGCATCGTGTTCCAGTCCTTCCACCTCGTGCCGACCATGACCGCGATCGAGAACGTGGCCCTGCCCCTCGAGCTGAAGCGCCATCGCGAGCCGTTTGTCGTTGCGCGCCGCGCGCTCGAGGATGTTGGCCTGGGGCATCGCGCCGACCATTTCCCCGCCGAGCTTTCCGGCGGCGAGCAGCAGCGCGTGGCGATCGCGCGTGCCGTCGCTCCCGAGCCGCGCGTGCTGCTGGCCGACGAGCCGACCGGCAATCTCGACGCCCGCACCGGTGGCGAGGTCATCCGCCTCTTGTTCGATCTGCGCGCGCGCCTCGGCATGACGCTGCTGCTCGTCACTCATGATGCTTCGCTCGCCCGGCGCACCGAGCGGCGGATCACGCTCGGCGACGGCCTGATCGTCGCCGATGAGCGGATCGAGGCCTCCGCATGACGAGCCTCGCTCTGGTGGCAGCGGTTGCCCGGCCTGCGGGGCCGACCTGGTTGCGGTTGTTCCGCATCGCGCTGCGCGATCTGCGCGGCGGGGTGAAGCGGCTGCTCGTGCTCGTCCTGTCGGTCACGCTCGGGGTGGCAGCGATCACGGCGGTTGGTGCATTGACCGATGCGCTGGAAGCAGGCTTCGAGCGTCAGGGGCGCCAGCTGCTCGGTGGCGACCTCGACATCTCCCGCATCCACGAGCGCGTGCCCCCCGAGGTCGCGGCCGTCCTCGCGACAAAGGGCAGAACCGGCGAGGTGGCGACATTGCGGGCCATGGCTCGCAATCCGCAAGGGCGCGATGGCGCCGGTCAAGCCCTGGTCGAGCTCAAGGCGGTCGATGGCGCCTATCCGCTGCTGGGCGAGGTCATGCTCGCCGATGGCCGTCCGCTGCAACAGGTGATCGAGGGGGGAGCGCGCGCCGTCGCCGACCCGCTGTTGCTGGAGCGGCTTGGGCTTGTGGTCGGCGACCGCGTCCGCTTGGGCGAGGTCGAGGTCGAGCTGGCCGCAACTCTCGTCTCCGAGCCCGACAAGCTCTCGGGCCAGGCGTCCTATGGTCCGCGCCTTTTGATCTCGCTCACCACGCTCGGACGTAGCGGCCTGGCCGGCGCCGGCAGCCTCGTGCGGTGGCACCAGCGGCTCCTGCTTCCGGGCGGGGAGAGTTTCGACGCCATGGAGCTGCAAGCGATCGGCACCGGCCTGCGCAAAGCATTTCCCGAAGCGGGCCTCAACGTCGCGGATCGGCGCGAGCCGGTTCCCGGCGCACGCCAGGCGGTCGAGCGCTTCAGCCAGTTCCTGACGCTCGTCGGCTTGACCTCCTTGCTGATCGGGGGCCTCGGCATCGCCAATGCGGTCACGGCCTATCTCGATCGCAAGCGCAAGGTGATCGCGACCATGCGTGCGCTGGGTGCGACCAGCACCGACGTGCTGAAAATCTATGCCATCGAGACCTTGTTGCTGGTTCTGCCAGGAATTGCCGCCGGGCTCGCGATCGGTCTTGGCGTTCCCTCGCTGATCAGCGCGTCTCTGGGCGCGGCTTTGCCGATCGGCCTCGAGCCGCGCATTGGGATCGGCACGGTCCTGCTCGGTGTCACCTATGGCTTGCTGGTTGCGGCGCTGTTCGTGGTGTGGCCGCTCGGCCGGATCGAGGAGGTGCGTGGGGCCGTGCTCTTTCGCGACGAGCTGGCCGGCGAGAGCCGGCTGCCGCGCTGGCCTTATCTGGGTGCGACCATTGCCGCCCTCGCGCTGCTCGTCGGCGTTGCGCTCGTGACCTCGTCCGACCACCGGCTGACGCTCTATGTGATTGCGGGCGTCGGCGGGGTCTTGGCCTTGTTCCTCGGCCTCGGTTGGTCGCTGCAGCGCCTGGCCGGGGCCGTGCCGCGGCCGCGCCGGGCCGAGCTTGCCATTGCGCTGCGCAACATCGCCGGTCCCGGCTCGCTCGCCCGGCTCACCTCCTTGTCGCTCGGCCTCGGTCTGGGCATCCTCGTCACCGTTGCGCTGGTCGACCGGTCGTTGATGAGCGAGCTTGGCAGCGGCCTGCAGGGCAAGGCGCCGAGCTATTACCTGCTCGATATCGGCCGTCGCCAGATCGACGAGGTGAGCCGCCGCATTGCCGCCGAGGCGCCGGGCTCCAGGCTCTCGACCGCTCCGATGCTGCGTGGCCGGCTGGTCGCCCTCGACGGCCGGCCGGTCGAGGAGATCGAGGCGCCCGAGGATGCCCAATGGGTCCTGCGCGGCGATCGCGGCCTCACCTTCGCGGCCGACCCTCCGACCGGCTCCACCATCGTCGCTGGAGCGTGGTGGGCGCCCGATCATGCGGGAGAGCCGCTGGTGTCGTTCGATGCCGAGCTGGCCGGCCTGCTCGGTCTCAAAGTCGGCAGCACGCTCGTCGTCAATGTGCTCGGCCGCAACGTCACGGCTCGCATTGCCAATCTGCGGACGGTCGAATGGGAGGAGCTCGCCATCAACTTCGTGATGATCTTCTCACCCAATACGCTCGCCGCCGCACCCTACAACTTCCTGGCGACCCTCACCTACGACACGCCGCCCACGGTCGCCGCGGAAGGGCGGCTGATGCAGGGCCTCGTCAACGCCTTCCCCAACGTGACGGCGATCCGGGTGAAGGACGCGATCGAGGCGGTCAATGGCATCATCGAGCGGGTGCTGATGGCGATCCGGCTCGCCTCGGGCGTGACACTGCTGGCCGGCGCGATCGTGCTCGCCGGCGCCTTGGCGACCGCCGAGCAGCGCCGCACCTATCAGGCTGTCGTCCTGCGGGCGCTTGGCGCCCAGCGGCGGCAGATCCTGCTGTCGCATCTGGCGGAGTATGCGCTCATCGCCAGCGCGGTCGCCCTTGCCGCCATCGCGGTCGGAACGGCGGCGGCCTATGCGATTACGGCATGGGTGATGGATGTCGCTTTTGTTTTCGACGTTTGGGCGGTGGTGGAATCCCTGGCTCTGGCGCTGGCTCTGATGTTGATTTTCGGCCTTCGTGGCACCTCCCGCGTGCTGAAGGCCCGGCCGATGAGCCATCTCAAGAACGAATAGCACCAGCGATTCTCGGTCGCAGGCCTTGAAACTCCGACAGCGCAGTACCAATTTTCCTATCAAACTGTTAAACTGACAGTCAGTCGCGCTTTAGGCAGAACACGCTACGGAGGATGTGGACACTATGGCTCAATTCGAGAACCGGTATGCGACCCCCCGGGTCGGTACGCAGGCAGGGGCACAGGAGGTCGATCAGGGCCTTCGCTCCTACATGCTCGGCGTCTACAACTACATGGCGATCGGCGTAGCCCTCACCGGCATCGTCGCCTACGCCACATTCTACATGGCATCGACCAATCCCGCCGTGGCGCAGCTCCTCTACGGCAGCCCGCTCAAATGGGTGATCATGCTTGCCCCGCTAGCGATGGTGTTCTTGATCTCGGCGGGTGCCAACCGGATGAGCGTGGGTGCAACCCAATTGGCCTTCTGGGTGTTCGCGGCGCTGATGGGGCTCTCGCTGTCGAGCATCTTCATCGTCTTCACCGGCCAGAGCATCGCGCGGATTTTCTTCATCACCTCGGCGTCCTTCGCGGGCTTGAGCTTCTACGGTTACACGACTCAGAAGAGCCTGTCGGCTTGGGGCTCGTTCCTGATGATGGGCCTGATCGGCATCGTCATCGCCTCGGTTGTCAACATCTTCATCGGCTCGTCCGCGCTGCAGTTCGCCGTCTCGGTGATCGGCGTCTTGGTGTTCGCTGGACTCACCGCCTATGACACGCAGCGCATCAAGGAGACCTACTACCAGGTGCAGCACGACACGGCTGCCATGGGCAAGGCCGCGATCCACGGCGCTCTCAATCTCTACCTCGACTTCATCAACCTGTTCATGATGCTGCTTCGCCTGTTCGGCAGCCGCGAGTAGCCTCAGCCCCAGACAGTCCCTGGACCACGGAAAGGCCTCGCCTCGCGGCGGGGCCTTTCTCTTGTGCGGCTACGACCGACGCGGCTCGAGCGCACGGAAACGTCCGTCATGGCCGCGAAGGCGGCCATCCACGCCCGCTGCCATGGTTTGCCGAGCTCGCAAACCGGGTCGAGGAAGACGACCAGACGTGCTCGTGAGCCGCCGCTGACGAGCCCCAAAGCAGATGGGCCGCCCACTGCCATGGGCGGCCCGCTGACAGGCGATTGATTTCAGCTTGTGTCTTACGCGGCCTGGACGATCTTGGCGGCCGTCTGGATCTGGCTCCGCAACAGCGGCAGAACCTGATCGACGAGGCGCATCTGCTCGCGCAGCAGAGCAAAGATCGGCGTGTTCGAGAACGCTTCGCTGGGGATGCCGAGGGCCTGGCCGAGCACGCGCGTGACCAGTGCCTCGATATTGATCGGCTGCTCGGTGGCCGGTGCGGCGGTGGGCTTGCTGGCCACGGCCGGCTTGACTGCAGCAGGTGCCGCAACCGTCGCGGCAACCGGCGCAGGCGCGGCAACCGGAGCGGCCTTGGCGGCCCGCTTGCGGCCCTTGCTGGCCGTCTCGGCGGCTGCTGTCTTTGCCGCGCGCGAGGCCTTCACTTCGTTGATGTACTTGTCGGCGTCGACTGCGAACTTGTCACGCAGCCGGCGCACGATCGAAGGATTGTCGATGCCGATCAGCTTGATCGCCGTCGTCCGCTTGATGTCGGGATTGTCGACGATGATCTCCGCGATCCTCGCCAGCAGCTCCACGTCGTTGATGCCGGTGCCCTTGGGGCGGCCCCGTGTACCCTTGCCCGTCTTCATGTTGACCTCCTCGTTTTTAGTGATTCGACGAGGTGGATATTGCTGCTGTTCGTCTGGATGATCTACTGGAAAACACATGCGAAAACAGTCGTCGCGGGTAAAACGGGCCTGTTTTTGCCCCGCGGAGGGGCATTCGCGCGCTTTTCAACAAGATGTGGCAAAAATGCACGCGTATTGAGGGGGTTACAGCTACGTACGGAAATATCAGTGAGGAGTCGCCTGTAACCCTCCGGAATTGCCAGTCGCTTCGTCGTCAAACCGCCAATCCCTTGCTCCGTGCGAGCGCCAGCAGCGACACCTGCGGCCGCGGCCCGAGGTGCCCGATCGCCTCGGCGGCGGCGATCGAGCCGAGCCTGCCGGCGCGCGCGAGCGGCAGCCCTGTCGCAATGCCGTAGAGCAGACCGGCCGCGTAGAGATCGCCCGCGCCAGTGGTATCTACGACCCCGGCGACCGGCTCGGCCGGGACCTCGATCGCTTCTCCCCCCGCAAGGATCAGCGATCCCTTCTCGCCGCGGGTGAGCGCGGCGAGCTTGGCATCCCTGGCCGCAAGCCCGGCTGCCGCCTCGAACCCCGTCCCATAGAGCGAGGTGATCTCGTCGGAGTTGGCGAGCAGGATGTCGACCCGGGTCCGGATCAGCTCGAGGAACTCGCTCCGGTGCCGGTCGACGCAAAACCCGTCCGACAGGCTGAGCGCAACCTTGCGGCCGGCAGCCCGCGCGATGTCGGCCGCCTGGTAGAAGGCGCGCTTTGCTTGCGGCCGGTCGAACAGATAGCCTTCCAGATAAAGGATAGCCGCGGGCCGGATCGCTTGCGGATCGACGGCGCCGTTCTCGAGCATCGGGCTGACGCCGAGGAACGTGCTCATGGTGCGCTGGCCATCAGGCGTCACCAGCACGAGGCAGCGCGCCGTCGGCTCGCCGCCTTTGTCGGGCGCAGTCTCGAAGGAAACCCCGATCGAGCGGATATCGTGGCGGAAGATGCGTCCGAACTCGTCGTCGGCGACTTTGCCGATGAAGGCTGCCTTCCCGCCGAGCGAGGCTATGCCGGCGATGGTGTTGGCGGCCGACCCGCCCGACGTCTCGACCGCCGGCCCCAACAGCTGGTAAATCCGGTCGGCTTCACCCGCATCGATCAGGCGCATGTGCCCCTTCGACAACCCCTCGCGGACGAGCAGTGCATCATCGACGCGAGCGATGATGTCGACGATGGCATTGCCGATCCCGCAGACGTGCAGGCTTGCATTCGTCATGGCACAGTCCCTTTGCTCGTGGGTGGCTCAGCCGGCGGTCTTATCCGGCATGCGACAGAGATCGGCGATGCCGCAGGCGCCGCAGCGCGGCTTGCGTGCGACGCAGGTGTAGCGGCCGTGCAGGATCAGCCAATGATGGGCGTTGCGCCGCCAGCGTTGCGGTACGACGCGGACAAGCACGTCCTCCACCGCATCGGGCGTCTTGCCGGGTGCGAGGCCCGTGCGGTTCGCCACGCGCAAGACGTGGGTGTCGACGGCGATCGTCTCCTCGCCGAACGCGACGTTGAGCACGACGTTGGCGGTCTTGCGCCCGACCCCCGGCAGCCGCTCCAGCGCCTCGCGGCTCGCCGGCACCTGGCCGCCATGCTCCTCGATCAACAGGCGCGACAGTGCAACCACGTTCTTGGCCTTCATGCGGAACAGCCCGATCGTCTTGATGAGGTCCCGCACCTTCTCCTCGCCGAGCGCAACCATCGCCGCCGGCGTGCTCGCCGCCTCGAACAGTGGCCCCGTCGCCTTGTTCACGCCGGCGTCGGTCGCCTGCGCCGAGAGCACGACGGCGACGAGCAGCGTATAGGCGTCGCTATGCTCGAGCTCGCTGCGCGGATCGGGCCGCTCGGCGGCGAGCCGGCGGAACAGCTCGTCGATCTCGGCGGGCTCGAGCTTCGAAGCCGCGGGACGCGGGCCGCCAGCCGGCTTCGTCCCCGTTGCCTTGCGCGCCGCCATGCCACTCCCCCCGCACACCATCCGCTGCTAGTCTCAGCCGATGCAGAGCCAATCCAAAACTCCCGCCGCGCGCCCCGGCTTCAGGGCGGTGCTGACGCCGCACCGCTCGCTCGGCAAGGCCGGCTTCATCGTGCTGATGTCGGCGGTTGCCCTCGTGAGCTTTGTCGCTGGCATGATCTTCTACGCGATCGGAGCATGGCCCGTCATGGGCTTCTTCGGGCTCGACGTAGCGCTGGTCTATGCGGCCTTCCACACCAACTACCGTTCGGCGCGCACGTTCGAGCTCGTCGAGTTGACCGAGGAAGGTCTCGCCCTGAGCAAGGTCGCGACATCGGGCGAGGCAACGACCTGGCACTTCAATCCGTATTGGGTTCGCCTCGACCTGAGCGAGCGCCCGAGCGGGGAATGCGCGTTGACGCTCAGCTCGGCCGGCCGCACCATCCGCCTCGCCCGTGAATTGAGCGATCCCGAGCGGCGCGATTTCGCGAGCGCCCTGTCACGAGCGCTCGCGGGTTGGCGTGGTGCCTTGCGTTGACGACGACTGATACCGACACAGGTCGATCACTTCTCCACTCCGTCTCCCCGGAAGCCATGTCGTACCGGAGGTGCGCCTCCGGTACGACATGGCTTCCGGGGCCCAGGGGCCACAACGCGCGGAGGCTGCCGCACTCGGCCCTTGGTCCCCGCTCTCGTGCGGGGGGCGCAAGTCGGCGCCGAACCGAGCCATCTGGTGGCCCGCCCTCGGCCGGGAAAGCGGGAACCGATCAGCTGGAGACGGTGTGGGGCCTGCTACTCCGCCGCCCCGCGGCTTCCTTCCTTCAGCCGGTCGATCAGCGCGACCAGACTGGAGCGTGCCCTGAGCGGAGCATCGACGCTCGCAGCATCGCCGGCTTCGCACTCGATCTGGTCCTGCCACGAGAATGGCCGGGCCTCGCCCGCCGCACGCTCGAGATCGGCAAAGCAGCTCGGGCTGTCCGAACCGTCTATGTCGGTGGCGAACTTCCGGCTCGCGAACTCGCGTGGCTGACGCGAGATGCCCTCCGTCAGCACCAGCTTCGTCACCTCGTCGGTGTAGTCACGTGAGGCGAGCAGAGCGAGGATGGCGCTCGAAAGCACCTGCACATTGTTGAACACGATCGACGCGAACCCGTCGATCACCTCGATCGCCTCGTCCTCCTCGAGCGTGCCGTTGCGCAGCTGGTAGGCCATCAGCTTGTCGAGCGCGATCAGCGTCAGCTCGATGCCAACCTCGCGCTCCTCCCCATCGTCGATCTCGGTGAGTGTGATGGCGACACGGGAATCGCGCAGGAGGTTGACGCCATGCCGGTCCATGGCGGCGATGGTCGTGTTCACGTGGTCGGCGAGCTGGGTGAGCGTTCGATGCACCTTGGCGCCATCGACCGGTGTGCCGCGGCGCTGCAGCGTTTCGATCTGTCCTCGTGCCTCGATCAGCTTGTCCTCGACCGAGCCGAGTGCCGAGACCGCCGTCGCGAGCGCGTAGATGCAGCTTTCGATGCGCTCGACGCTCCGGTCATACTTGCCCTGCAGGACCTCGGGCCGGACGCTGCCATCGCCCAGGCGAGGCGCGATCGCCTGCCCGGCACAGGGCGAGCCCGCCCCCTCATCGACCGAGTCGTCGTTTGCCTGGCTGACCTCGCTGATCCGCAAGTGGTCCTGAACGTTGCCGGTCGAATTCCAGAATGCCGAAAAGCTCGGCTTGCCATGCAATAAACGCACGTCACCCCTCCGAGACGCAAGACTTCCTCGTACGGGGTCCAAATGGCGACACGAAAAGGGCGTTTTTACGGTTCGTCTGAAGCGTGACGCGCAACCAGTGATGCTCGGGCGCAAGGGACGACGCCCGATCGTTTAACGGAGCGCAAGTGCAGCGCCGGCTGCTGTTGGGCCGGACTCGCATCGGGGGATGCGCCATGTCGTCGAAACAGGGCCGGCCGCCAGCCGAAGGGCGGACGCTTGCGAGCGGCCGTCGTGCCGCCGTGCGCCCAGTCATCAAGGATCTCGAAACCTCCGTTGCGTCCGCGGTGAGGACCGCGATCGCCGGCACGCTGGCCCGCCATGCGCAGGGCCCTGACCTGCCGCGCATCGATATGGACTTCGCTCAGGAGTCGGCATCGGTCGCGCCACAGCCTGCCAACAACCGAGCCTCGGCCGTGGTGACCGTCGTGCTGGTGGGGTTGCTCGGCGCGGCGGCCGCGCCGGCGCTATGGCCCCGACTGACACCATGGCTGCCAGGCCCGGTCGATGCTGGCCATGGTCTACCCGATGAGCCGGCACGGCAGCCCATCGCCGAGCGCAGGCTGAGCGTCATCGCCGGGTCCGTTTCACCCGAGATCGAGGTGAGAGTGGCTCCACCGGCTGCAACGCTCGCCGGCCCGCTGCACCCCTCCGAGCCAACGCCTGCGACCACCGCCCTGCCCGATGTCACGGCCAAATCCGCCCACTCGATCGTCGCCGAGGCTCAGGCCAGGCTCGGGCGTGGCGACGTGCTGGCAGCTCGCGGGCTCTTGCGCGGCCCCGCCGTCCGCCGCGAGATCGAGGCGCTGCTGACGCTTGCCCGCAGCTATGATCCGAACTTCCTCGCCAGTCTTGCCCGCGCCGACGCCGCGGCCGATGCGGCCGAGGCCGAGCGGCTCTACCGCGACTGGTTTGCGTTGGCGGTCGAAGCCGGCCTCGTCTCGGGTGAGGTGCAGCTCGACCGCTTGCTGCGATCGTTGCGGACGAGCTCGCAGTGAAACGCCGCAGCGGTCACCGGCCAGGGAGCAATGGGCCTCCCCGACCGGGTTCCCGGCGGATCGGAGGCCCGCTATTCCGCAGTGCCGGCGACGGGCGCTGTCTCGGCGGTGGTCGTCTTTGCCGTCGCTGTAGCGGCTGATGGGTCAGGCTCGGCACCTGATGCCGCAGGCACGGCCGCGGCTGGCACGCGCTCTTGCTCGGCCTGGGCGTCCCAGAATTCCTGCAGATGCTTCTCCACGATCTGGTCGAACTCACCAGTCGTCTTCAGTTTCTCGATTGCCGAGTTGACATAGTAGAGCAGCGTCCGCGAGTTGGGATGCGCCTTGGCGACGATCACATGCAGCGAGATCACCGCCAGCGGCTTCTCGATCACCCGCACCTGCTTGGCAATGCCGAGCCTGGCCAGTGAGGCTCGCCCCGTCAGCTCGTTGATCGAGACGGCGTCCACCTCGCCATCGAGCAGCATCCGGAAACAGTCGTCCACCCCTTGCGGCCGCGCGAGCGTGATCTTGTTGTCCTTGACCCAGTTCCGGCCATCGGAATCGAGCTCGAATGTCGTGTAGCCGGCCGGCCGGCACAGCGTCTTGCCGACGAACTCCGCATCGCTTTCATAGGTGAACGGGGAGTCCGGCCGAACGAAGAACAGCGTCAACTCCTCGAACACCGGCACCGAGAAGAAGAACTTCTGACAGCGGAACTTCGCATTGGTATCGAGGTCGGTGAAATTCTCGCACGCGGGCTTTGCCCAGGGGAAGCCCATGTCGAACGCCCGCGTCGTGAGCAGCGGGTTCAGATGCGCACTCCAGTCGTTCACCCACGAAATAGCAAAGTCGAACTTGCCACCCGACTCCTCCTCGAGCTTCGTCATTGCGGTGCTGACGATATCCGTCGACATGCCGCCATTGAGCAGGTCGCGCCCGGTGAAGGGAGCATAGTCGTCGGCGGTCAGGAACTCGATCCGCTTGATCTGCTGGGAAACGACGACCTGGGGCGAGGCGACTCCGGCCGTCGACTTGGCCTCTGACGTGGCGGCTGCCGGAAGTGCCTCGGCCTGCTTCTCGACGCCAATGCACGGGATCCGAATGGCGAGGCCAGGCACCAGCAGCGACGAGCTGGCACCGAGGCGGTCTTGGTTCGCATAGAAAATGATGGTCCAATTCGACGTCTTGCCATAGACGCGGACGGCGATGCGGGCGAGCGAGTCGCCCTCCGCGATCACATAGTCCGTCCCGCAGGTTTGAGCGTTCGCGCCTCCCATCGGCAAGGCGAGCGCCGACAAGACAGCGATCGCTGCGGCAGCGAGCATGCCCGCTCCGCGCCACGGTGCCGCGGCGCCTCTCGTGTGTCCCATCTGTTCGACTCCCCCGGTTTTCGTCCGGCCCAGCGGCCCGACGATTTCCGCCAGCGGGCTCGAGCTCCGTGCTGCCGGATGCAGACGGAACTGGCCGTTCGGCAACGCTGCCCCGAGGGTCCTGTCAGGATTGGCATGGTCCGGTCGTGCTCGAGGCAAGGCCCCAAGGCAAAGCGCAAGCCGCGCCTGCCCCGTTCCAGGTGATACGCACCGGCAAGCATGCGGGGACTCCGGGAGCGATCCCGAAGCCGTCCCTCTCAAGTTCCTCAGCCCGGCAATTGCTTGCCACAGGAATCAGGCGGCGATGCGGCATCGCCATGCCAAAGTGCTTGGCAGCCATGATTTTGCGGGGAAATCCGCCATGAACGACGATTCATCAACGTGGCCCATCTGTGGTCCAAATTGCGGGATAGGCAACGGATCGCCGGGCGCTGTCAGTCGCCGCTCGGGCGCAACGAGGAGGCGATGCCCATGCTGCGTCTATCCGCATTGGCGGCAGGCATGATGCTGTCGTCGGCAACCCTCACCTTTGCGGCCGGGGCCGATCACCCCAACGAGCGCGTGAGCCGCGGCACCGTCACCATCATCACCGATGGCCTCGCGCAGTCGAGTGGTTTCGTCACCTCGCTGGCGAGCGAGCTGGCTGCGGCGGTCGATCAGGAAGGCAGTGTCCGGCTGCTTCCCATCATGGGCTATGGCGCCGAGCAGAACGTGCGCGACATGCTCTATCTCCGCGGCATCGATCTCGGGATCCTCAACTCCGACGTGCTGCCGTTCCTGGCAATCGAGGGCAAGTTGCCCGACGCCAAGCGTCGGTTGCGGCTGGTGGCGAGGCTGTTCGACAAGCGGGTGTTCGTCCTCGCCCGCGCCGATGTCGCCGATCTTGCCGCGCTCGCCGGCAAGATCGTTCTGGCAGCAGGGGGCGATGGCGAGGCGCGCATCACGGCGCGCACGCTCTTCCACTTGTCAGGCATCGACATGACGCTGCGCCAGCAGGATGCCGATGCCGGTATCGCCGCCGTGGCCGCGGGTGAGGCGGCAGCCATTGTGCTGCTGGCCCGTGATGCCACTTGGCTTCGCGAGCACGTACCGAGGGACCGCGGGTTGCGGCTGCTGCCGCTTCCCTTCGGCCAAGCACTGGCAGTCGCCTACGAGCCAGCAAGGGTCGAGGCATCCGAGCTGCCTGGCCTTGCTCCCGCCGAAGGCACCGCAACGATCAAGCTCGCCTCTGTTCTCGCGACCTTCGATTGGCGGGATTCGCATTCGCGCTACGGGCCGGTCGGCCATCTGATCGGGGCGCTGTTCAGCATGGTCGGCTCCGTTCGTCGCTCCGGCACGACCGGCATCTGGAGCGAGATCCTTCCCGACGCCGATGTTCCGGGCTGGCAGCGCTACGCGCCAGCGCTCGAAATGGCCAAAGCACTGCCGGCGGCCCAGATCGCGTTGCTGGATGAGCCGGCTCCGGAGTTGACAGAGCCGATATCGGAGGCGCCGCTACCAGCCACCTTGGAAATCGCGGCAATCGACATGCCGGCCCTGATCGGTCCCGCGCTTTCGGGAAATGGACCCCTTGTCGAATTGCTTGTGGCAGCGCTGCAGACCGGCAACCAGTCCGCCGGCTCGCCGCGGCTTCGTCTCGAGTTCATGCCGCGCGCCAGCATTCCTGCCGACAGGGCCATCCTTCCCGTCATCGGCGGGTCCTGCGCGGCGAGTTCCGCAACGGCCGTGCACTGCTCGGGCTACCTCATGACAACACCCATTCTGACGATCCTGAACGTGCTGTTCACGCGCCCTGACTCCGGCTTCACCTTTGCCGCCGATTCCGACATCGCCGGTCATTCGATCTGTGTGTCCGATGCCGCCGACATCGGCAGTCTGCTCGGCGAGCACGCCGATTGGCTCCGCCAGCAGCTGTTCACGCTGATCCGCCGGCCAACGATCGAGGATTGCTTTGCCGGCGTCGCGCGCGGCGAGCTTGATGCCGTGCTGGCCAACGAGCTCGAGGGGCGTGCGACCTTGGCAAGCTTGGGGATCCTCGGCGAGATGGAGGTCCTCGAGCGGCCGGTCTCGGACTCCGCCATGAGCCTCGCGATTCCGGCCTCGGCCCCGGGCGCCGCCGCCCTGCTCGCCCACATCAATGCCTCGCTCGCGGCATCGGCTGCGAGCGGCCGCAGCGCTTCCGTCCTCGCGGCCCATCTGAAGCCGCTCTACGTCGAGGCCGGGACCAACTGATACCGAGCCAGCCTCGCTCAGACGACCTGCAATTCGATGGCGCCGGCGCCAGCCAGCATCTCGAGGTCGCCACCAGCTTCCAGGCAATACGTGCCGCCCTGAATCACACCGAGCCCTTCCTCGGGCAGCTCGATGCAGGAGTGGAGGACGAACGTCATGCCCGGCTCCAGCTTGGTCTGGAAGCCGCGTCCGATCGTCAGCGGCTCGAGCCAGATCGGTGGATAGGCGATGCCGAGCCCATAGCCGAACCGCATCATCGCGGCGTCGGCGAGCCCCACTTTGCGCAGCGGCTCGAGCGAGGCCTCCTCGATGTCGTGCGCGATGGCGCCAGCCCGGGTCGCGGCAATTCCGGCTGCGAGCGAGCGGATGCCGAGATCGTGGATCTCGCGTGCGCGCTTCGAGGGGGCTCCGCAGGCGAGCGTCTGGATCGCGGTGGCATGATAGCGCTCGGCGACGCCGGCGAACTCCGCATGCACGAGATCGCCCGGCTCGATCCGGCGCGCGCGCGCGGTGCCGTGGCCGCCGGCCGAGCGATCGCCCGACGCCAGCTCGATCGGGATCGACCAGTAATCGCTGCCGGCCTTGCGCAAGGCCGCCTCGATCTCGGCCGACAGCTCCACCTCGGTGACGCCCGGCTTCAACGCCCGCCTCAGCGCAACGAGCCCGGCATCGGCAATCCGGCCGGCGCGCTCCATCAGTGCGATCTCCGCAGGCGACTTGA
>JANNSW010000587.1:0-1853 GCA_031403055.1 Hyphomicrobiaceae bacterium
AAGCCGCGCGACAAGGCGAAGGTCGAGGCGGCCGTCGGCATCGTCCAGCGCTTCGTGCTCGGCAAGCTGCGCAATCGCCGCTTCTTCTCGCTCGTGGAGTTGAACGACGCTGTCCGTGACTGCGTAACGACAATCAACGCCCATGTGATGAAGCGCCTGAAGCAGAGCCGGATCACTCTGTTCGCGAGCCTCGATCGGCCGGCGCTGAAGGGGCTGCCGAGTGAGCGCTACCAATACGCCGAGTGGAAGCGCTGCACCGTCGCCCCCGACTATCATGTCGAGATCGACGGGCATTACTACTCGGTGTCGTTCCAGCTGCTGCGCGAGACGGTCGACGCCCGCTTCACCGAGGCCACCATCGAGCTGTTCCACAAGGGCAAACGGGTCGCCAGCCACGTGCGCTCGCGGGTTGCGCACAAGCACACGACGATCCCCGAGCATATGCCCTCGAGCCATCGCCGTTACGCCGAGTGGTCGCCGGCACGCATGCTGGGCGAGGCCGAAAAGATCGGGCCGGCGACGACCGCGCTGTTCGAGGCGATCATGAAGGCCAAGCCGCATCCCGAGCAGGGCTTTCGCTCCTGTCTCGGCATCCTGCGGCTGGAGAAGAGTTACGGCGTAGCGCGCGTCGAGGCGGCGGCCAGGCGCGGCAACGATATCGGCGCCACCACCTACGGCTCGATCAAGTCGATCCTGGAGAACGGGCTCGACCGGGCTTTCGCCAAGCCGGGCACGCCGGACGCATCCCCGATCCGGCACACCAACATCCGTGGGCGTGACTACTACCACTGAGCGGCTCCCGGATGCTCGCGTGCGCCGGGACGCCCGCGCGCGGCGCACGCGAAAACAAAGTGCGGGTGAAAAGAAAAACAAAGGTCAGACCTATGCTTACGCATCCCACTTACGACCGGCTGATCGCTCTTGGTCTCACCGGCATGGCCAAGGCACTGGAGGAGCAGCGCCGGCAGCCCGATGTCGCCGCACTGACGTTCGAGGAGCGGCTCGGCCTGCTGGTCGACCGCGAGGCCGTCGAGCGCGAGAGCCGGCGGCTCGTCACGCGGCTCAAGTCCGCCAATCTCCGGCAGAATGCGACGATCGAGGATCTCAACACCAAGGCCGTGCGCGGGCTCGACAAAGCGCTCTTCGCCAAGCTCGCGACCGGCGAATGGATCGTGCGCCGGCAGGACCTGCTGATCACGGGTAAGACCGGCACGGGCAAGAGCTGGCTCGCTTGCGCACTCGGCCACAAGGCGTGCCGTGACGATCGCGCCGTGCTCTATCACCGCGTGCCACGGCTGCTCGATGCCCTGGCGCTGGCACGCGGCGACGGCCGCCACGCCCGGCTCCTGAAGTCGCTGGCGCGGGTCGAGCTGCTGATCCTCGACGACTGGGGCTTGGCGCCGATGACATCCGAGCAGGGTCGCGACCTGCTGGAGATCGTCGACGATCGGCACGGCCGTCGCTCGACCATCGTCACGAGCCAGCTGCCGGTCGACGACTGGCACGATGTCATCGCCGACCCGACGGTGGCCGACGCCGTGCTCGATCGCCTCGTGCACACCTCGCACCGCCTCGCGCTCACCGGCGACAGCCTGCGCAAACCGTCGGGCAAGCGTGGCAAACTTGACACGGACGCCGCCGAGTGAGCCCTTGCCACCGTCGACGGGAACCGCTGTCCGCGATCATCGGAATGCTGTCCGCGATCGATCGGAATAAGTGTCCGCAATCAATCGGAATCCCTGTCCGCCTTCGCCGGAATCCGCAGATACAGCTGGTAGGCGACGGGAAGACTGGCATGATGATTGGCCAGCGAAAGGGATACGGCAATCTGGCAATTCGTCTGCTTGCCGACC
>JANNSW010000588.1:0-7322 GCA_031403055.1 Hyphomicrobiaceae bacterium
TTTCAATCGTATGCGCTCTTACTTGTCACTACTTCTGGCGTCTAATCAACCTGCGCCACTCTGTCGTTACATTGTCGTCTGAAGGCTTCTGCGATACGCGCTTTTCTCCCGAAACGATTCCATGGTCCGCGATCAAGCGCATCCAGGAGCACCCTACAGAGGATGGTACAGATGTAGCGATCGAGCTTGACCATCAGCAGGCATTGAGCCTCAACCTTCCTGGCGCCGATCGATGGAAACCTGATTTCCCCAGACGATCAGCGTCCTTTCGGATCGTTGTTGAAACATCTGGGCTAGAGGTTGGAGGCCGCAACATGGTCAAAGCGGCTCAACTTTATCGGCAGGCTGCATTGGCGCGGTCCGGTTCCACAGATTGATAGAGCAGACAGCTACCATGGCCACAACTCGTCGACAGACGGAGGCATCACGAGCCCGTCGACACCACCCGCACGCTCGAGATCTCCGCCACTCCCATTCGGATGCTCGTCTTCGCGCTCCTCAGCGCGGGCATGACGGCGCTCGCGGGCGCAATCGCGCTCGGCATCATCCCCGACCACCGCACTGGCGGAAAGGGCGTCGTCGCAGGCTGGGTCGGGCTCGTCTTCTTCGGCCTCTGCACGGCTCTCATTCTCTGGCGGCTCCTCACGCAGCGCGGGGCCCTCGTCACGCTTTCGCCCGCGGGCATTCGCGACGAACATGAGTATGTCGCACTCTGCGAGTACATCGAGGCCAATTCTCGGCTTTGGGCGGAGGACGAGGAAAACCCGCAGCGCCTGTCGACCGCGTGAGTGATTGGGCGACCTGCCGCTCGCCCCTACGCCACAAGCACCCGTTGCTGTAGAGGCGACTGGCAGGTCGACCGCCACCCATCGCCTTGACTTACCCGTTGCCCCATGCGCTCCTCCGCCCGCATCGCGGATCGGAAAGGCAGTCGAGGACGCCATGGCAGACAAGGGGAAGAAGGGGCACGGCAGGACGCCCGCAACGCCGACGACGGCAGGCGTGCCCACGCCGCCGCGGGGCCAGTCGGGCCGCTACCGCACCCACACCTGCGGGCAGCTGAAGCTCACCGATGTCGGCCAGACCGTGCGCATCGCCGGCTGGGTGCACCGGGTGCGCGACCATGGCGGGCTCTTGTTCATCGACCTGCGCGACCATTACGGCCTCACCCAGATCATCGCCGATCCCGACAGCCCCTGCTTCAAGCAGGCCGAGAGCGTGCGCGCCGAATGGGTGATCTCGGTCGTCGGCGCCGTCAAGAAGCGAACACCAGATACCATCAATCCGAGCCTGCCGACCGGCGCGATCGAGATCTTCGCGGCCGAGCTCGAGGTGCTCTCGGAGGCCAAGGACCTGCCGCTGCCGGTGTTCGGCGAGCCCGAGTATCCCGAGGATATCCGCCTCAAATACCGCTTCCTCGACCTGCGGCGCGAGACCCTGCACAAGAACATCATGAAGCGGCTGGACGTCATCAAGTCGATCCGCCGGCGCATGAGTGAAGGGGGCTTCTTCGAGTTCGCGACTCCGATCCTGACCGCGTCCTCGCCCGAGGGCGCGCGCGATTTCCTGGTGCCCTCCCGCATCCATCCCGGCACCTTCTACGCGCTGCCGCAGGCGCCCCAGCAGTACCAGCAGCTGCTGATGATCTCGGGCTTCGACCGCTATTTCCAGCTCGCGCCGTGCTTTCGCGACGAGGACCCGCGCGCCGACCGGCTGCCGGGCGAGTTCTACCAGCTCGACGTGGAGATGAGCTTCGTCACCCAGGACGACGTGTTCGCGACCATGGAGCCGGTCATCCGCGGTGTGTTCGAGGAGTTCTCGGGCGGCCGGCCGGTGACCAAGGAGTTCCCGCGCATCCCCTACGACACGGCGATCGCGAAGTACGGCTCCGACAAGCCTGATCTGCGCAACCCGATCGAGATGCAGGACGTGACCGAGCATTTCCGCGGCTCGGGTTTCCGCGTCTTCGCCGGCATGCTCGAGAAGGACCCCAAGGTCCGCGTCTGGGCGATCCCGGCGCCGGGCGGGGGCAATCGCGGCTTCTGCGACCGCATGAATGCCTGGGCGCAGGGCGAGGGCCAGCCCGGCATGGCGTACATCTTTTGGAGAGGTCCTGCCGAAGGCGGGCAGCAGAAAGACAACGAGGAGGGCGCGGCCGGACCGGTCGCCAAGAACATCGGTCCCGAGCGCACGGGCGCGCTGCGCGAGCAACTGGGCCTGAAGGTCGGCGACGCCGTGCTGTTCGCGGCCGGCGATCCGTCGCGCTTCTACAAGTTCGCCGGCCTTGCCCGCGACAAGATCGGCCAGGAGTTGAAGCTCATCAACGAGAACCGCTTCGAGCTCGCCTGGATCGTCGATTTCCCCTTCTACGAATGGAACGAGGAGGAGAAGAAGATCGACTTCTCGCACAATCCGTTCTCGATGCCACAAGGCGGAATGCAGGCGCTGGAAGCGGCCAAGGGCGCGGACGACTACGCCCGGATCAAGGCCTTCCAGTACGATATCGTCTGCAACGGCTTCGAGATTGCCTCGGGCGGCATCCGCAATCACGTGCCCGAGACGATGGTGAAGGCCTTCGGCATCGCCGGGCTCGGGCCGGAGGTGGTCGAGGAGAAGTTCGGCGGCATGTACCGCGCCTTCCAGTATGGCGCTCCGCCCCATGGCGGCATGGCGGCCGGCATCGACCGCATGGTCATGCTGATCGTCGGCGCCAAGAACCTGCGCGACATCTCGCTGTTCCCGATGAACCAGCAGGCCGAGGACCTGCTGATGGGCGCACCGACCGAGGCAACGGCCAAGCAGCTGCGCGAGTTGCATCTGCGACCTGCGGCGGCTGCCGAGAAGAAGGCATAGCCGACTGGCCTCGGATCGTGCCGTCATCGTCGCTGCGCTCGCGATCTGCTGCGGCTTGATGGGAGCCGGTCAGGCGTCACTGCGCTTTGGGCTGGGGATCGACTACGCCAGCGCGGGCTTTGCTTCGGCGATCGTGCCGGTACTGGTCGCAATGCTGGTGCTGCTGGCAGGACTCGCCGGCATGACGGGGCTGCCACTCGCCCGGTCGGGCCTTGGCCCGCCGTCCGCCCGGGTCCTCGGCCTCGCGCTGGTCGTCGCCGTGCTCACGATCGGCCTGGCCGCCCTCCCGATCCTTGGGTTCGCGGTGCCGGTACCGCCGGGGGTGATGCGACAAGTCTTCGGCCTCATCGCGGTGATGGGCTTGGTCGCCCTCGCCGAGGAGATCGCCTTTCGCGGGCTCATCCTGTTCGCTCTCGATCGCATGGCGGGACCGATCGTCGCCATCGCCGGCAGCGCGCTGCTGTTCGCCGCCTATCACACCGTCAATCTGATCGGCGGCCGCGGTCTCGATGCCGTGGCCGGGCAGATGCTCGGCTCGGCGCTGCTCGGAGTGGTGCTGGGTGGCCTCGCCTGGCGGACCGGGTCGATCACGCTACCCGTCGCATTGCATTGGCACGTGAACGTACTGCTTGGCCTGTCTGGCCTGCTGTCGTCGGCCTTCCGGCTCTGAGAAGCGGCCATCGCGGCCCGCGTCTCAGACCTTCGGCTTCTCGAACGTCACCAGCACCTTGAAATCGGCGGGGCGCGAGCCTTCCGGCAGGTCCACGGTGACAGTGCGCACGGCCGAGAAGTGCCCGATCGGATTGGACGCGTCCATGGCGGTCTCGATTTGCAGCCGGTCGGTCAGGACGACCTCGCGCAGGCCGTTCTGAACCGTCACGGCAACCGGCAATGCGACCGGTCCCGGCTGTCCGCGCGGCCCCAACAGCACCTTGCCGGAGAACCCGTACTTGATGGTGAGGCGGCCTGGATCGAGCCGGCATTCGCGCGCCGTCTGCGTGATCTCGCCGCGGTGCACGATACCGAGCGCATCACCGTCGCGGCCATTCTCGTAGACCGTCAGCTCTTTCTGCCCCGCTATCGTCGAGAACTGCGGGCAGTTGCTCGCGACCTGGGCAAGGTCGACCATCCCGGTCGAATTCGCATCGTTCTTGGCCGCGTTCAGCAGGCTCGCCTCGTTGACCGCTGTCGCGGGCTCGGTCGAGGAAGTCTGGCCGAGAAACCCCGACGTCATCGAGGACATGCCGCAGCCCGCCAGCATCCCTGCGCAGAGCAGAGCGGCCGTGCCGCGCGTCCATCGCATCAGTGCCACCTCGATCGGCCCTTTTCGTGTGCTCGCCGACAGATCTTGCAGCCTTGCTCTCGCGGCGCGATCATCCGTCTGCGAATCAGATTCCATTCCCACCGTTGGGCACCCTAGCACCCCGACGAGGCTGCTCCAAGCACGCTTCGCCGTTGACTGTTGCGGCCTTCTGGCCCATTCGAGGCCCATCATGAGCACCCACTCCCCAACTTCCCCGATCCCGGCCGAGCGACCCAAGCTCAAGATCCTGCTCGCGGCACCGCGCGGTTTCTGCGCGGGTGTCGACCGCGCCATTCAGATCGTCGAGCTGGCGCTGCAGAAGTACGGCGCGCCGGTCTACGTCCGGCACGAGATCGTTCACAACCGCTACGTTGTGGACAGCCTCAAGGCGAAAGGCGCCATTTTCGTGGAGGAGCTCGACGAGATCCCCGATGACGGCCGGCCTGTGGTCTTTTCGGCACATGGCGTGCCGCGCAGCGTGCCGCGCGAGGCCGAGCGGCGGCGGATGTTCTTCCTCGATGCCACCTGCCCGCTCGTCTCCAAGGTGCATGTGGAGGCCGAGCGCCACCATGGCGAAGGCCACGAGATGATCCTGATCGGCCACGCTGGCCATCCGGAGGTGATCGGAACGATGGGTCAGCTGCCCGAGGGCGCGGTGCACCTGGTCGAGACCGCCGGGGACGCCCGGCGGATCGCGCCCGCCCATCCCGACCGGCTCGCCTATATCACGCAGACGACGCTCTCGGTCGACGACACGGCCGAGATAGTGGAGATCCTCAGGCGGCGGTTCCCCTCGATCGCCGGCCCGCACAAGGAGGACATCTGCTACGCGACCACCAACCGCCAAGCCTCCGTCAAGGTGATCGCCGCGCGTGCCGACCGGGTGATCGTCGTCGGCTCGCCCAACAGCTCGAACTCGATGCGGCTCGTCGAGGTCGCGGAGCGCGCGGGCTGCCCGAAGGCCATGCTGGTGCAGCGGGCGAGCGAGATCCCCTGGAGCGAGATCGAGGGCGCCACCATCGTCGGCATCACGGCGGGCGCCTCCGCGCCGGAAGTGCTGGTCGACGAGATGATCGCGGCCTTTTCTGAGCGCTTTCGCACCACCGTCGAGACCGTCACGACCGCGCAGGAGGACATTGCCTTCAACCTGCCGCGCGAGCTGCGGATCTGAGAGCGCGACCAGACCATGGCTGTCTATACGGAAGTCCCCGACGAGGAGCTGGAAGCCTTCATCGCCGGCTACGGCATCGGCACCATCACCTCCTGCAAGGGGATCGCGGAGGGGGTCGAGAACTCCAACTATCTGCTGCAGACGACGACCGGGCGGTTCATTCTGACGCTCTACGAGAAGCGGGTCCGGCGCGAGGACCTGCCCTTCTTCCTCGGGCTGATGGAGCACCTCGCAGCTGCGGGCCTCACCTGCCCGACGCCTTTGCGCAATCGCGACGGGCAGCTGCTGCGCGAGCTGGCCGGGCGGGCGGCAGCCCTCGTCAGCTTCCTCGACGGCGTCTGGATCAGGCGGCCGCAGCCCTGGCACTGCGCAGCGCTCGGGCAAGCGCTCGCGGGGTTGCATCTGAGGGGGCGTGATTTCCAGATCAAGCGCGCCAACGCCCTTTCGCTCGAAGGCTGGCACGCCATCGCCACGGGGCTCGGAGCCGACGCGGAACGGGTTGCCCCTGGGCTCGCGGATCTCGTCACGACCGAGCTTGCCGCGCTCGACCGGCTCTGGCCCTCCGGATTGCCCGAAGGCGTCATTCACGCCGACCTCTTTCCCAACAACGTGTTCTTCCTCGGCGACCGGCTGTCGGGCCTGATCGACTTCTACTTCGCCTGCAACGATTTCCTCGCCTACGACATCGCCGTCTGCCTGAACGCCTGGTGTTTTACGCCCGAGCACGCGTTCAGCCCGGAGCGGGCGGCGGCGCTGCTCACGGCCTATGAGCGCGAGCGGCCGCTCGAGCCAGCTGAGCGCATGGCGCTGCCCGCCCTCTGCCGCGGCGCCGCGCTGCGCTTCCTGCTGACGCGCGCGCACGACTGGCTGCATACGGCGCCCGACGCCTTCGTCACCCGGCTCGATCCGAACGAGTATGTGGCGAAGCTCCGCTTCTTCCAGGGCCTCGGATCGGCGGCCGAGCTGGGGCTCGCTCCCGGCGGAGCACGCTGACCATGCCCCATATCATCGTGCATACCGATGGCGCCTGCTCGGGCAATCCGGGTCCAGGGGGCTGGGCCGCGATCCTCGTCTCGGGCTCGCATCGGAGGGAGCTGAACGGGGGCGCGGCCGATACCACCAACAACCGGATGGAGCTGACCGCCGCCATCATGGCGCTCGAAGCCATGAAGAAGCCCTCGACCGTCGACCTGCACACGGATTCCAACTATGTGCGCGACGGCATCACCAAGTGGATCCACGGCTGGAAGCGCAACGGCTGGAAGACCGCCGACAGGAAGCCCGTGAAGAACGCCGAGCTGTGGCAGCGCCTCGAGTTGGCGCTTGCCCGCCACCAGGTCGCCTGGCACTGGGTCAAGGGCCACGCCGGCGACCCCGAGAACGAGCGCGCCGACGAGCTCGCCCGCGAGGGCATGAAGCCGTTCAAGCGGGGTGGGGCGGGGGCGCCGGCGGTCGGGGAATAGCGTGGGGGCGGGGGCTCATCGGACGCATGGCGTGCCGGCATGTCCGCGGCACCCTTGATCGTTGCCATGCGTACGGTAGCGCTCGGCATGGCTCTGAAGGGCCAAGAGGAGCCGTCGCATTTCGCGTAGGTTGGGTCGAGACTGGATGCAATCCGGGCGAGACCCAACAGAAAAGAGCGCGAAGCTCAATGCCAATCCTATACTATTACGGTCTCAAAGAAGCATCATGTGCGCTTCGCGCACTCTTTTACTGTTGGTTTTCGCCGCGCCAGTGGCGCTTGCTCAACCCAACCTACGTTTGGTGCCCATGCCTCAGTCGGCTCACGTTGAGACCAAACCCCGTGCCGCGCAAGCGCGTAGCGCTCTTCCCTTGCACCACTGGCAGCGGACGCGCGGCCTGTGCGCGGTGCGCGGCTCCCGCATGCTCGCGATCGGCGGCGGCAGCAACACGGCAGCGTGCGGCACTTGCGCGATCAGGTCGCAGGCGCGATGCTCGGCGTGTGGCTGCCGTTGCCGCGCGATTGCCACGCCA
>JANNSW010000589.1:0-1876 GCA_031403055.1 Hyphomicrobiaceae bacterium
ACGACTCCTGCTTGGCCTCGCCATCGTGGCCGCCGCGGCCGGCGGCTGGTGGGCCTTGGGTCGCGCGCCGGAGGTCGGCCTGGTAAGTCCCGTGCTCGGCGATGCTGCCGAGGTCGTCTACGCGACCGGCAATGTCGAGCCTGTGCGCTGGGCCAAGGTCACAGCCGTGCAGCGCAAGCGCATCGTCGAGCTGTGCGACTGCGAGGGCAAGGCCGTCGCGCAGGGACAAGTGCTCGCCCGCCTCGACGATGCCGAGGAGCGGGCGATCCTGGCCGAGCTGATCGCCCGCCTCGATCGCCACCAGGCCGACGCGGCGCGGCTGAAGCGTCTCGCACGCAGCAAGATCTCGCCCGAGGCAACCTACGAGGAGAAGCAGACACAGGTGCGCGAGTACGAGGCCCGCGTGAACGCTCAGAAGGAGCGGATCGCCGACCTCGTGCTGCGGGCGCCCATGGACGGCGTCGTGCTGCGCAAGACCAGCGAGATCGGCGAGATCGCCGGGACCGGGCCGGGCGACGTGTTGTTCTGGGTCGGCGAGCCGCGCCCGCTCAGGGTGACGGCCGAGGTCAACGAGGAGGACATCCTGCGCGTGACACGCGGCCAGGTCGTGCTGTTGCGCCACGAAGGCCACGACGGTCCGCCATTGCTCGCCAAGGTCGGCGAGACCACGCCCATGGGCGATCCGGCGTCCAAGACCTTCCGCGTCTATCTCGAGTTGCCGGACGACACGCCGCTGCGGGTCGGCATGAGCGTGGAAGCCAACGTGGTCGTGCGCGAGGCCAAGGGCGTTCTGCTGCTGCCGGGCGAAACCCTCGGCGATGGCCAGGTCCAGGTCGTCGAGGCTGGACGTGTCAGGTTGCGACCGGTCACGACCGGAATTCGCGGCACGCGCATGGTCGAGATCGTCGCGGGCGTGGGTGCTGGCGATCAGGTGATCTCACCATTCCGGAGGGATCTGGCGGAAGGGTCGCGGGTACGGCCGCGTGCCGGAGCTGCCCCATGAACCTCGTGCTCGACATCGCCCTGACCCATGTGACGTCGCGGGTCCGCCAGACGCTCGTGGGCATCCTCGGCGTTGCCATGGGCGTCGGCTTCTCGATCATGATGGCGGCGCTGATGGAAGGCTCGCAGCGGGATTTCGTCGAGAGCCTCGTCGACGCCCTGCCCCACATCACGGTCAGCGACGAGCGGCGCGATCCGCCACTCCAGCCGGCCGAGCTCGCCTATCAGGCCGTTGCCTATGGCAGCCTGTCGACGCCCAATACGCGACCCGGCATCAAGAACCCCTATGCGCTGATCGATTCGATCGAGGGCTGGCTCGTCGGCGCGGTCGCCCCTTCGGTCTCCGCGCGCGCCGTCATCCGCTATGCCGGCCGCGATACGACCGCCAGCATCACCGGGATCGAGCCCAAGCGCGAGGAGCGGGTCTCCAAGCTCGCCTCACAGATCCGGCAGGGCTCGCTCGCCGACCTCTTCAAGGCTTCGAACGCGATCATCCTGGGCGATCGGCTGGCTGGCCGCATCGGCGCTCGCGTCGGCAACACCATCGCGGTCACTTCCGGGTCCGGTAAGGTTCTCTCCTGCACGATCGTCGCGCTGTTCCATTCCGGGCTCTCCCAGAGCGATGAGAGCCAGGCCTTCACGCTGCTGAAGACCGCGCAGATCCTGGCCGGCCAAACCGGCCTCGTGAATGCGCTCAGGATCCGCGTCGGCGACTTCCTCTCCGCCCGCGACGCCGCCAGCCGTATCGAGGCCCAGACCGGCTACAAATCCGTCTCATGGCAGGAGGCGAACGAGGATCTGCTGTCTGCCTTCGAGATCCGCAATTTCATCATGTACACGGTGGTCGGCGCCATACTCCTCGTCGCCTCGTTTG
>JANNSW010000590.1:0-13196 GCA_031403055.1 Hyphomicrobiaceae bacterium
TTGCTGCGCCTTGACGAGGCCGAGCACCTCGGTGCGGAAATCCTGCGCCCGGTCGGACCATCTGAGGCCGCCGCGCGCAATCGGCGCAAATCGCATGTGCACGCCTTCGACGCGGGGGGAATAGACCCAGATTTCCGCGAATGGGCGCGGCTCCGGCATGCCATCGACGCTCGCACTCCTCAGCTTGAAGGCGATCCGCGTGGGCGGTCGGCCGCTCTCCTCGCGCTGGAAGAAATTGGTTCGCAACGTCGACAGCACGAGATTCAGATAGTGCCTCAGCACGCGGTCCTCATCGAGGCTCTGTACCCCTTGCAGGGCCGTCTCGATCCGCCCCTTCAGCTCGCCCACCAGCACTTCCCGTTGCGCTGCCTCATGGCCGTTGTCGGGATCGAACCGGGCGCGGAACAGCGCAATCAGATCGGCCGCCACAGCCGCATGACGAACGAGTGTCGCCGCCATCAGCTCGCGGCTGATCGGCAAGCGGAGCTGGCGCAGATAACCGCCATAGGCTCGGACGAGCGCGGCATCGCGCCACTCGCAGCCGACGGCCTTGACGAGCCGGTTGAAGGCATCGTTGTCCGCGTCGCGACGCATGACCGCCAGGAAGCACTGCTCCAGCCTCAGATCATCCTTGCCCAGCACGACGCCCGCGCCATCCGCCGTCTCCAGCATCATGTCGTGGAGGCGCACGTCGCGGCGCTCGCCGCCGATCTGGGGCTCGATCCGGTAGGAGCGCTCGTCGATCACCTTGAAACCCAGATTCTCGAAGACCGGCACGCGCTCGCTCAATGGAATCGGGCCACCCAGCCGATAGAGCGCAACCCGCACTCGGCCCTCCGTCGCACCCTCGTCGCGATAGAAGTCGATGGCGATCGGCTGCGCGTCGGAGAGCTGCTCGATCCGCCCGATGTCCTGGATCGCGCGTGCCGGCGTGAAGGTCTCGCGGAAGCCCGCCGAAAAGGCCCCGTTGTATCGCTGCAGCAGAAGGGATGGGTCGCCCCCGCCGGCGACGGAGCCGCCCTCCTTCAGCGCCTGCCCGAGCCGGTCCTGCCAGTTGGTGACGATCTGGCGGATCTCGGCCTCGATCACTGCCTGCTCGATCTTGGGCGTCGGCCCGGCGTAGCGGCCGATGATGAAATGCACCCGCACCTGCGGACCGCTGGTGAAATTGGGATAGAAGGCCGACACCCGTCCATCGTAGACGCGGGCGAGATAGGCCCCGATCCGCTCGCGCACCTCGGTCGAGAAGCGATCGCGCGACAGAAAGACGAGCACCGAGACGAAACGATCGAACTCGTCGGTTCGCGTGAACGCGCGTGTCCGCGGCCGCAGCTCCAGATCGAGGATGCCGGTCGCAAAGGCTCGAAGCTCCTCGACCCCGATCTGGAACATCTCGTCGCGCGGGAAATTCTCGAGGATGTTCTGCATCGCCTTGCCGTCGTGGCTGTCCGGCGAGAAGCCGGAAGCCGCGATCACCCGGGCGATCTTGTGGCGGATCAGGGGAATGGCCGCGACCGAGCGGTTGTAGGCGGCCGACGTGAACAGGCCGACGATCCGGAGCTCGCCTGCGATCTGGCCGTCCGCCCCGTAAATCTTCGCGCCCACATAGTCCATGTGGATGCGCCGGTGGACGCGGGCGACCGCATTGGCCTTGGTGACGATGAGGGCCGCCGGCTGGAAGAAGAAGCGCCGCACCTCGGGCGTCAACTGCACCGGCTCGGTGCCACGGCGGAGCACCCGCACAGCTGGATTGCGCAGGATGCCGAGGCCCCGTTCCTGCTGGGTCACGAGATCACCCGTTTCAGGCGTCCCGACCAGATCGAGCTGGCGCATGCCCAGAAACGTGAAATTGCCGTCGGCGAGCCAGCGCAGGAAGGCGATCGACTCGGCGAGCTCGTTGTCGGCAAGTTTGGGCGGCGAGGCCCGATAGCCTGCGATCAGTTGCTCGAGACGGGCGAGCATCGGCTTCCAGTCGGCAACGGACTCGCGAACTTCGCCGAGCACCTCCGAGATTTCGGCGACGAGGCGCTGCGCCGCCTCCTCGCTGATGCCCTCCAGATAGATCTGGATGAAGCTTTCCCGCCCGCTGCGCCCGTGGCGATCGCCCACTGCCCCGATCGCCTCGAGGTTGCCGCGGCTGTCGCGGGTGATCTCGAGGATGGGGTGCAGCACCATTTGCACGACATGGTCGCGAGCGGTGACGGCGGCCATCACCGAATCGACCAGGAACGGCATGTCGTCGTTGAGGATCTCGACGAGGGTCGTCGCGCGGCGGCTGCCGTTCTCGCCGGCCAATTGACGGAAGCGGATCTTGTGGTCGGTAAGAGGCTTCTCGCCGAGAAAGGCGTATGCGGCTGCCGCGATCCCCTCGATCGACCCGGCGGGCAAGGCGGCAAGCATCGCCTCGTCGGCGCCCGCCCAGAGCAGCCGGACAAACGTTTCGACGCTATCGGGTTTGGCTTTTCCCGCACCGAGCTGCTTCAGGAGCGCTTCCAGCATCGATCTCACTTCCCTCATCGGCCCTGCGGCAAGTCACCATCACTGTCATCAGGCTGTCGATAGCATATGGCAGCCCCATGACGGTCCTGCTGGCACTGCAATCCATGCCAGCATAGGCCATCGGCGGGCCTACTGGCGAGCTTTGCCCCTCGGCCTTGCCGGGAGCAACAGAAGATTGCCCAAAACTGGGTGCATCCAGTTGTATGAGCGCAAGGACAGACTGTGGTAGAAGCGCCTCGTCCGTATGCCGCCGCACTCCGATCAATCGCGCCAACGGCGCCGGAAGGATGGTAGAAACCGTGATGGACACCAGCAGATTCGCCTCCATCCGCGAGGACACGTTCTTCAAGGGCAGCATCCGCAACGGCCGCCGGCTCGAGGTCCACGGCTACCTCGAAGGCGAGGTGGTGACGGAAAGCTTGTTCGTGGGCAAGAACGGGCGGGTTTTCGGTACGATCCGCGCCGGCAACGCCGAGATCGAAGGTGTGCTGCAGGGCCGGGCGATCGTCACCGGCCTCATCAGCATCCGCAGCAATGGCTCGGTCACGGGCAACGTGCTCTACGGGCAATTGGCCATGGAGCCGGGCGGCACGCTCTCCGCCGAGGTCCGCAACGTGCCACCTTCGCTGGCTGGCGACTTCCATCTGGTGGTCGGGCGCGGCGAAGCGGTCGCCATCACCTCGAGCGACCTGACCGCCTACGACCCCGACGACGGCGCCGAAGCGCTGTCCTTCAGCGTCTCCAATCTGCGCAGTGGCCATGTCGTGCTCGCCGGCAACGCGACGAGCCCGGTCGAGCGCTTCTCCCTTGCCGATCTGCTCGCCGGCAAGGTGCTGTTCATCCATGACGGCAATGACAGCCGCAATGCGAGCTTCGAGGTGGTCGTCGCCGACGGCAAGGGCGCGACCTCGGGCTCGGTCCGCACGGTCAACGTCTCGGTGATGGCCGCGGGATGAGGCGCGGCCGGCACGGCGCGCGATCGGGTCAACGCCTTATCCTTGACAGTGCGGATCGCCACTCCTTATATCCGGCGTCTTTCGTGGCGGAGTAGCTCAGCTGGTTAGAGCGTGGGAATCATAATCCTAAGGTCGGGGGTTCAAGTCCCTCCTCCGCTACCAAGTTTTTCAACGACTTAGCTTGGCGGCTGGTTGGACGTGGAGGGCTGTGAGCAAGTTCTGCGGGAGATCCCGTGCAGCGCGTACCGCAGCACCTACACATTTGCTCGACGCTCTGCTCGCGACTGCAATTTCGCAGGCCGCCGAGAGCCGCGCTGATATTGCCGAGGAGGAGCGCCGCGATTTTACATTGTATGCAGACGAGTTTCAGAGCTTCGTCACCGAGAGCTTCGCCTCGGTTTTGTCCGAGGCGCGCGGGCCCAAGCGAACGACGGGTTGGACAGCGGCGACGGCGTGGGCTCGGCGAGCTCGATCCCTTCCGCGTCGCGGCCGTCAGCTCCTATCACGAGATCCTCGAGGACGACGACGAGACGCCGAACCACACGCTCGCCGGCTCGATCTCGATCCTGCACGAGCCGACCGGGCTCAACGTGACCTACGCCGGCGCGCAAGGGCGGGCGCCTCGCAGAACCAAATTGGGCAAGGTCGTGCACGGAATTTTCTACATGCTGCGCACTGGCAGCCCTCCATCTGGAACCTGACTTCGCCATGATGGCGCCAGCTGCCCGATCGCTTACCCTCGCACACGACGGTCTACAATCTCCGCTTCCGCAGAGCGCGAGCGAGAGGGGCGAGAGGCAAGTCCGAGTGCGGTTGTCAGCGACAGCCAGAGCGTGAAGGCCACGCAAAAAACGGGCGGAGATTCAGGCTCTCGGCAGAAACAAAGACACGGTGGTCTCAAATACTCTTCCAAGCTGAGTTTTCCCACTTCGTGATTCGCAATGAAGAGGTAAGTTTGGCAGGCGTCATTGCGCGGACTTCACTCCGGCAATGATTTCCCGCAGCTTGTCCGCAGCTTCGCTCGCCGCATCGAATTCCTCGTCGGCCGCCGCCGACATCAGCTTACCGAGCTGAATGTTGAGGCGCTGGCTCGTATCGGCACCGAGCGTATGCAAGATGCGATCCCGGATCAGCATCAGTGTGAACATGTCGCTATTGACGCCTGAGGCTTTCTCGGCCGCGGCATCGACCAGCACCTGCGCCGCCCACAGATCGAAACGGGCGCGGTCGATCTCGGCGGCCGGCCGGTGACGGAGCTGAAGGTCGAGGCTCCACCGCGCCGTCTCGATTGCCGCCTGGCGTGCCTTGGCTGCGCTGCGCTGCTCGACGGCCGCAGCCAATGCCTTCACGGCTTCGCCGAGGATCGGCTCGATCGGTTTGGGCATCCCGGCGGCGGCAACCCGCTCCCAAGCCGCTTGCATGGCCTCGACAGCGGCCGTTGCGGCCTTCCAGTCCTTGTCGCCGGCGGCCTCGAAGCTGCTCAATGCACTGCTGGTCAGCGTCGCCAGATCGGCAGGGACCGGTCCGGAGAGGGCGTCCGTTGGCACGGCCAGCACCAGCGCCTCGACATCGCCGTCGCTGCTGGTGAAAACCGCGCCATAGCCCGGGACGAACGTCTTCTCGTCATACGTTGCGTCAAAGTGCAGTTCCCGGACGACCAGCGAGCCGGGGATGGAACGCAGCGCACCCTCATGGACATGATCGATCGCGCTGACGGTCACCTCCTCGAAGGCGATGCCCGGAATGTTCTCGGCGCGGAAGGCATCGCCGACCTTGGGCTTGCCCGGCATGATCATGCTCGGCGGACCATCCTTGCCGGCGAGCCAGGAGCCCTCCTTGGTGGTGATGACGCCATCCCTGAAGTCGCTCACGTCCCCGCCGAAAAACCAGACCGAGCCGTCATCGGCCTGGGCATAGAGGTCATAGGCGACCTCCTGCACGCGCCCGTCGAGATAGCCGACGTATTGCGAGACGAGCGTCTCGACCTCGATCCCCTCCCAAACGACGATCCGGGTGAAGGGGAGCAGCGTCACCTCGGCGCGAAACGGCTTGTCGTCCACGCGTCCGGTGAACAGGACCGAAGCCTGCTGCGAAACGGGGAAGAGCGGATTGGTGATCCCGGTCGGCCGGGTGAAGCCCGGCAGCGAGAGATCGACCCGCCTGTCCGCCGCGGCGACGGGCAGGCCGTCCACCTTTGGCTGTGGAATCGCCTTGCCTGTTTCCCCAGCCAAGGTCGCACCGCTGCCGATGACGGCGAGCGCGAGCGCCGCAATACCGATCTGAGTGAGCTTTCGCATGCGAGGTTTCACCATTGTTAGGACGCTCCGAACAATAACCACTACTTGTTGTCGTCATGTCGTGCACGGGATCTGTAGGGTGCAATTGGCCTTCTTCTGGCCTTATTGCACCCTACGCCAAGGCGCATCCGCTCGCGAAAAAGATTCGGTTATTGTTCTGGCTGTCCTTAGGTGTTGGCCCGAGGGTTCAGGCGGCGAGCTTCACACCCTGGCTGCTCGTTGGCAACGGGGTGCAGCCATCGAGCCTGCGCCAGGATCGCTGCGTTCTCGATGACAGATCGCAGCCCCTCGCCGCTGCGTATCGTCGCGCTCGTTCTCAGCTCTCGGTCACCGAGATCGAGGAGCCCAGAAGCTGCTCCTGCTCGAAAGTGACGAGCGTGCGCATCTCCGGGCTCGCGAGCCCGACGCACATGGGCGTGCGGACACCGGGAAGGAACGCCACGTCGAACAGCTCCTGCACGCGCCCCTCGAAGGCGATCCAGTGGAGGACGTCGCCATTGCGCGTGTCCACGATGAAGACGCCGCAGCGCGGCTCGGTGGATTTGGCGCTGAGCGCCGCATCGAGCTCGAGGCCCTTGAAGGTGCCCCCGCGCGGGAGCGAGGAGCCGACGGCCGCAAAGGTCCGCCAGAAGGAGAGCCCGCGCAGGAAGCCCGGACAGAAGGCGACCGGCTCGCGCCGGCGCGATGACGGTTCGATGCGGCAGAGCTCGCCGCGACCGCTGTCGAGCACCCAGAGCGCCCCGTTCGCGAGCCGCGGCGAATGCGGCATGGAGAGGCCTTCCGCGACGATGCGCCCGCTCTCCAGATCGATGATGACGCCGCCAGCCGTGCGGTGCGCACGCCAGCCGTCGACCGCATCGCTGACACTCGCCGCCGTCACGTAGCGCGGCCGGCCCTGATCGAGTGCGATCCCGTTCAGATGGCAGCGGTCCTCGGGTGCGAGCCGGCTGATGAAGGCGGGTTTCCAGACGGGCGTGAAGCTGTGGGTCTCGCTGAAAGTTGCAAGGCAAGAGTATTTGGTGTTGACGAAAAGCACTCTGCCACTGGAGTCGACCGCGATCTCATGCACGTCGATGTCGCCCGTCGTTTGCGCCTTGCGGGGCACGTAGAGGCGGTCGAAGAGCTGGTTCGCCCGCTCGCCCGGACGCAGCACGTTCTCGAGGCGCCAGATCTGCGCGATGGTCGCGAGGTGGAGGCGCTGGGCTGTCGCGTGCATCCCCATGGCACGGACGAAGTTGCGCTCATGCACGGAGAGCCGGCCCTGCGGCAGCGCCCCGAGCAGGAGGAGCTGGCCCGTCTGGTAGGAGGTGAGCGCGAGGCTCGCGCCGTTGATGGCAAGCCACTCCGTGAAGCCTCGCGATGCGGTGACCTTGGTTGCCTCGGCCGCGTCGGGCGCGGCAGCACTTTGCGCAGGATGGGGCTCCCCAGATGGACGCTCATCGCGGGACGAAGATGCCATGCTTGCTCTCGATCGCTATGAGGCCCGGACAGGGCGACGGCCGCCATGGTGCCGCAGGGGCGGGCCCTCTGTCCACCGCGGTCGCGCAGCAGGTCTGACGCCCGGGATTCTGTGCCCTCCGCGCAACAGGCTCGCCCTATTGCGGCAACAGCGCCTTGGAGGCGGAAGCGGGTCTTGCTAGGCTCACCCCTGGGGTGGCTGTCGGACCTGCGGCAATGCCACGAGTGACGGGTGGGATGTTGCGTTGATGGTGCGTCGACAATCAGCTCCGGCGGTCCTTGCGCGCGCCCGGGCGATCGGCTGCTGCATGCCGGTGCTGCTCGGGCTCGCAGCCGTGCTACCCGCGCGGGCGGCCGACCTCGGCGGCGACTGCTGCGCCGACCTCGAGGAGCGGGTGGCCGAGCTCGAGGCAACGACCGTGCGCCGGGGCTCGCGCACGATCGAGCTGACCGTCTCCGGCACCGTCAACTATGGCATCCTCCATTGGGACGACGGCCGGCGAGCCGATGCCTACGTCGTCACCAACGACGCGGAAGGCAACAAGCTCGCACTGAGCGGGGAAACGGCCGAGGCTGTCCGCGGCTGGACAGTCGGCTTCATGATCGAGCTCGGCTTTATCAAGCCCGGCTCGAGCCAGGTCCACCAGCTCGACGGCGACGACTTCGGCGACGAGGAGATCGAGGTCGCCGAGAGCCATGTCTGGATTGCTCGCGAAGGCCTCGGCAAGCTCTCCTTCGGCGAGGTCGGCGGCAGCGACGACACGGAGAATGCGACCGAGGTCGATCTGTCGGGTACGGCGGTCGCCTCCTATTCGGGCGTCGAGGACATCGGCGGCGGATTCTTCATCGCGCTCGCGGACGGCAGCCGGCGGCCCGACGTCTCCCTCGTCACCTGGGAGGACTTGATCGACCACATGCCAGGCTTCGAGGGAACGCTGCTGCGCTACGACAGCCCGGCGCTCGCGGGCTTCCGCCTCTCGGCCGAGTGGGGCGAGGACGACGCCTGGGAGGTGAGCCTCGGCTATTCGAGCGTCGAGGAGGAAGGCGAGGGGGCCCAAGCGAACAAGGACGGCGAGGACAGCGGCGACGGCGTGGGCTCGGCGAGCTCGCTCGATCCCTTCCGCGTCGCGGCCGTCATCTCCTATCACGAGATCCTCGAGGACGACGACGAGACGCCGAACCGCACGCTCGCCGGCTCGATCTCGATCCTGCACGAGCCGTCCGGGCTCAACGTGACCTACGCCGGTGCGCACCTCCAGTATCTGGGACCGGCCGAGCTCAACGACGGAACGCTCGGCCAGCTCGGCGACGCTTCCTTGCACTATGTGAAGCTCGGTTGGCTCGCCGACCTCGTGCACCTCGGCCGCACGGGCTTCTACGGCGAGGTGGGCCAGTTCAGCGACGTGCTCGGGCGCGATGCGGAGGCCGAGCTGGTCGCGTCCCTGACCGGCATCACGGCGGACGACGGCGTGTGCGCGGCGCCGGGCAATGGCTGCCTCGTCGAGCACAGCGAGGCGAGGATCTGGGGCGTGGGCGTCGTCCAGCACGTGGATGCGCTCGCGGCGCAGGTCTACGTCGGCTACCGCCACCACGAGGCCGAGATCGGTGTCGTCGACGTGGAGGGCAGGGAGGTGTCCTCGGCGCCGCTCGAGGATTTTCAGACTTTGATGGCCGGGACGGTGATCGAGTTCTGACGGAGGACCCGGGGCATTGGGGCGATGTGTGGCCACGCTACACTATGCTGCTGCAACCCGGCGACCATAGGATGAAGAGAATGCCCAGGCGACTCCGTGACTTGGGGGCCAGGTTCGCGAGACGGACGACACGTCCGGCACGGATCGGCGCCCGACAGGGGAGCGACCAGGGCGAACGGGAATTGGTCAGGCACGCGAGGACGTTGGTCCTCGTTCGACCGGGGGGCTCGACTTGAGCAGGCGCTGCCACAGGGTTGCGCGGAGGGAACGCCGTCTCGTTCCGGTTGCCGAGCGCAACCGGGCGGGGGGCGGCGGTCCCGTGCTCGCGCCGCGGCAACCCAGAGCCGGCCGCTCCAGCCTCCTCGTCACCACGGCGTTGACCTCGACGCTGGCGGTTCTCGTCGCCGTCGGGGCGGGGCCGGTGCGGGCGCAGCAGGCGCATCTGCCGGTGGTGTCCGTTGCTCCCGTGACCCTCGGCGTCGGCGACTTCAACCCCTGTGTCTTCGATGGCGAGTGCATCTCCGTCGTCACGACGGGCGACAACAACACCATTGATCTGACGAACGACAAGCTGCTCGACGCCGATCCCGGTGGGATCAGCGGCGATGCCTTCAATCGCGGCATCGTCACGACAACAAGCGGCGCCAATGCTGGGATAACGATCACCAACTTGGCGACTGGCGATATCTTCGCCGATAACGGCATCGGAAACACGGGCTTTCCCGCCTCGGACGTCGACAACGGCATGGACGTGCGGACGACCGGGTTCGGCAGTGGCGTGACGATCACCAACTCGGGCGACGTGACCGCGGGCTACGACGGCATCTATGTCCTCACCACCGGCGGGGGCAGCCTGCTCAACCCCGGCGGCGTCACGCTCAAGAACTACGGTGTCATAACCACCGGCGATCCGGGTCCGATCAGCAGCGGCGGCGAGGGGATCGACATCCGAACCTATACGGCGATCGCGCCCTCGCCGATCGACGCCGAGGATCCCGTGCCCGATGCGCTCAAGGTCGGGTCGGCCTTCAGCCCGGTCACAGTCATCAACCACGGCAACATCTTCTCCGACGACGACGGCATCGAGGTGTGCACGGCAGGCCTCGCAGGAACGAACTGCCGGGGCGGCGGCGGCAACAGCCCCGTGACCGTCATCAACACCGCCACCATCATCGCCAACTACGTCTCGATCGACTCGGTCACCTACGGCCCGGCGAGCCCGATCATCTATATGAACAGCGGCAACCTCACCGCCAACGAGGAGGCGATCGACGCCGAGACCTCGGGCGATGGCAGCTCGATCACGATCACCAACTCCGGCACCGTGGACGCCGGCATCGATGGCATCTCCGCTGCAACCGGGGCCTACGCGGAGGGTCACAACAGCGATATCATCATCATGAACACCGGTGCCATCACCGCCGGCGAGGTCGGCATCTACGCGAGCACCGGCCAGAACTACACGAGCGACAACAGCTCCATCGTGATCACCAACTCCGGCTCCATCGTCGCCGGCCTGATTGCGCTCGAGAATGGCCACGGCATCTACGCCCACACCGACGGCGAAGGCAGCTCGATCACGATCGACAACTCCGGCAACATCACGAGCAACGCCGGCTTCAATGGCATCTATGCGATCACCGAGGGCGACCTCGTCGGCGTCACGGTCGGGATCGACATCGAGAACACCGCCACTATCTCCTCGCCCGGCGAGAGCGGCGTCCGCGTCACCAACACCGGCGAGATCGAGGCGACCGACGTCGGCATCAGGATCGACAACAGCGGCGGCACCATCTCGGGCGGCCTCGGATCAAGCCCAATCGAGATCGTGAACGAGGGGTCGATCGCGGCGGACTCCGGGCTTGCGATCGAGGTCATTGGACCGAACGGCGCGGAAATCGAAAACGCAGGCCTCGTCACGGGCTTCGTGAACCTGTCGGGCGGCGAGGATGCATTCAACAACTCGGCCGGCGCCACGTTCCTCGCGCTCGGCACGAGCGACTTCGGCACGAGCGACGATGCGATCAACAACGAGGGCACCGTGCGCACCGTCGAGGACGGCGACGCAGCCGAGACGACCAACTTCGCGAACCTCGAGGACTTCAACAACGCCGGGCTCCTCACGCTCGTCGATCAGGGCGAGGGCGACATCGTCACGACCGACGGGAGGTTCACGGGGCTTGCGGGCGGCAAGCTCGCCGTCGATGCCGTGCTCGAGGGGCCGGGCTCGGCGTCGGACGAGCTGCACATCGGGGGCGACGCCGGCGGCAAGACGGCAATCGTCGTCAACAACCTGGGGACGACTGGCGGCTCGCTCAACAGCGTGGGCATTCCCGTCGTGACCGTCACAGGCTCCGCCGGGCCCGGCGCCTTCTACCTGAAGGGCGGCCCCGTCGATGCGGGCTTCTTCAGCTTCGACCTGTTCCAGGAGGCGGCGGGTCGGGCAGCGTCTTCGAGCTTCGCAGCTTCCCCGGCGCCGGCGCCCACCTCCTGCCGCAGCTCATGACGGCGACGCAGGACATGTGGCACGCGGGCACGGACGCCGTCTTCGAGCGCGCGGCTGGCATTCAGGGCGGCACAGGCGGCGGCAGCGCTGGCGGCGGACAGGCCTTCGCCGCGCTCGCGGGCGACGGGCAAGGCTTCCTCGCCGGCAGCCGCATGGCGCTCGGCACCGCCCCCGACGTGCCGGATGAGCCCGCCGGGCGCCGCTCGGGCCCCGGCCTCTGGGTGACGGCGAAGGCCGCCCGGCTCCACCACGACGACACGGTCGAGACCGAAGCCTTCGGCCGCGACTACGAGCTCGGCCTCGGCCGCGAGCTCGACGTGACGGTGCTGCAGGGCGGCTTCGACGTCGACATCCGCGGCGTCCTCCATCCGACCGACTCGCTCGTCCTCGGCCTCCTGGGCGGCGCCGTGCGCGGCGAGCTCGAGTACGATGACGTGCTGCGCGAATTCGATCTCGCGGGCTGGCACGCGGGCGCCTATGCGAGCTATCTGAGCGGCGGATTCCACTTCGCCGCCCTCGCCAAGGCCGAGCTCCTGAAACTCGACACGGAGACGGTCGGCTTCCCCGACGAGCTCGACTCCGAGAGCTACGGCGGTCGCGTCGATGTGGGCTACCGGTTCGGCGCCGCTCACTTCTATCTGCAGCCGATCGCGACCATCGCCGCCGTCTGGAGCCGCATGGACGGTTTTTCGAACGGCACCAACACGGTCGATTTCGAGGACGGCTCGAGCGTCCGCGGCAGGCTCGGCTTGCGCGTCGGGACGACGCTCCATCCGCTGCTGGGCGTCGCACTCGAGCCCTTCCTCGAGGCGAGCCTGTGGAGCGAGCTCGATGGCGACAACCGCGCGAGCCTCGTGAGCGATGGTGAGCCCTTCGCCTTCACCGACAGCCCGGACGACGTCTGGGGCGTCGTCTCGGCCGGCCTCGTCATGTCGGGCTCGAGCGGCACCTCCGCCTTCGCCAAGGCCGACCTGACCTTCGGCGAGGAGATCGACGGCGTCGCGGGCGAGCTCGGCGTGCGGTTCTCCTGGTAGGCGGCACCAAGCGCTCGCTCTCGCATCGAGCCCCGCCTGTTACCGCGATCCATCACGGCACGGCGAGTGGGGCTGATGACGGGCGAGGACGCCAAGGGCCCCCCGAAAGAGGATCTGCTCCTCGCGCATGGACCCAAGCTCCAACGCTTCGGCCTGTCGACGATGAGGGTCTGGCCGGTGATGCAGCTGGCTTCCTTGGAGGCGAGGAAGAGGGCCGCGTAGCCGATGGAGGCGACGCCGAGCATGCCCTTGGCCTCCTTGGTCGACGGATCGAAACTCCTGCCATGGCGGCCGATGGGTGCGGACATGGGCGGGGCTCCTTGGGCACTGGGGTCAGACCCCTTGGCCCGGGCGACAGAGAGTTGAGGCGGCCCTGCGGCCCAGGGGTCTGACCCCGACGCAACCGCTAACCCTTCTTGCAATCAGGCCGCAAGATGCCGCGAGCATCTCCTGACCGGCGAGTGGCGCATGGCGTCGCGCAAGCGATCTCCCCTCCGCGCCGCGACAGCGACCGGATCGGTGAAGCGGGACGCGGGGGCCGCAGCGCTGCGGGGCGTTTTTGAGTGGGTTATCGCTGCGATCCAGCACGCCGATTTCAATGGCGCGAATTTCAGCACGGATTGCGATCATGGCTTCGATAAAACGATCAAGCTCCGCTTTGGATTCCGATTCGGTTGGCTCGATCATTAAGGTGCCGGGAACAGGAAAACTCATCGTCGGTGCATGAAAGCCATAGTCGATTAAACGTTTGG
>JANNSW010000591.1:0-9275 GCA_031403055.1 Hyphomicrobiaceae bacterium
GCAGGATGCCCGAATTGCCCTTGCTCGCGCCTGACAGGATGTCGGATCCACGCTCGAGCAAGAGAGTGCCGAGCCCCGCGAGGGTCGCCGCCCGCAGCACCGCACAGCCGACCACGCCGCCACCGATCACGGCCAGATCGAAATGCGGGTTCGGTGGTGGCGGATCGGAGATGGTCATGGCCTGGGCACTCGAGGACGGACGCCACCATCCGCGACGGCTCCTGGCCAGTCAAGCGCCGGTCCCGGTGAGGTGCTTGCTATGGCCCGAGCGCGGCGGAACGCTCCGGCGCGAGGCCGAGGATCGGGGCCAGTCGCGTGATGATCGCAGCCGTGGTGGGCGCGGCGTTGAAGGCGGCCGTGCGTTGCCCGGACACAGCCTCGCTCGCTTTGGGCTCCCACAGGATCGTCAGCACGATGTAGCGCGGGGCGCTCATCGGGAAAGCCGCGAGGAAGGAGGCGATCACGCCACCGTTACCATAGCCGCCGCGGCCGGCAATGTCGGCGGTGCCGGTCTTGCCGCCGACGTCGTAGCCCTCGACCGCGGCCTTGCGGCCGGTGCCGTGCTCGACATTGGCACGGAAGAGCGCACGCATGGTCTCGACCGTCCCGGCCGAAAAGACGGCATTGGGCGCGGTCTGCTCGCGGCTGCGGGCAACGAACGACGGCGCGGCGACGCTGCCGTTCTCGATCAAGGCCGCTGTCGCCGCCGCGAAAGCAAGCGGGGAGATTGCCACGCCATGGCCGAAGGCGAGCGTGAGCGTACTGGATTTGGTCCATGGGTCGGGAAGCTGGGGGGCCGCACCGGGTCCGATCTCGGTTGCAAGCGCCTGGTCGAGGCGCAGCGCGGCAAGGACCTGGCGCCATCCCTCCTCGCCGAACAGCTCGCCCATGCGCGCGGCGCCGATGTTCGATGATCTCGTGAACACCTCCTCGGCGGTCAGCTCGCGATGCTCGCCGTGCGGGTCGTCGATCTCGTCGTTGCCAACGATGATCGGCTCGCGAGCATCGAACAGCCTGCCGGGGCTGGCGATCCCTTTCTCGGCGGCGACCGCCAATGTCACGGCCTTGAAAACCGAGCCGAGCTCGTAGCTGCCCGCGGCCATGCGATCGAGCCGGAGGGCATCCAGGCTCGCGGCCGCATCGCCCGCCCCATAGCCGGGGAGCGACGCCATCGCGACGACCTCGCCAGAGCGTGCGTCCAGCACGACGGCACCGGCCGCCGCAGCCCGATAGCGCACCATCGCCGCGGCCAGCTCGGCACGCAAGGCATGCTGGGCGGCGAGATCGATAGTGAGACGGACCGGCGGCTTGGAGCTGCGCACCGGCCCTTCCACGACATCGACGCCAATCACCTCGTCGATATAGCGCTCGATGCCACTCTTGCCCTTGTAGTCGCCATCGACGAAGCCGAGCAGGTGGCCCTCCTCTTCGCCCGAGGGGTAGGCGCGCGTCAGCTCGGCGCGAAAATCGAGGCCGGGAAGCCCGAGGTCGTGCACGCGCTTGGCTTCCGCTGGAGTAAGCTCCCGCTCGATCCAGACGAAGCGGCGGGTCCGGTCGGCGAGGCTCTTGCGCAGCGCCGCTGGATCGAGCTCTGAGATGACCGAGGTCAGGCGGTCCACGGTCTCGTCGAGGTCGCGGATGCGGGAGGGATCGGCAAACAGCGAATGCGTGATGATGTCGGTCGCGAGCAACCGGCCTTTACGGTCGAGGATGTCGGGACGGGCAACCATGCGGCCGATCGACTGAGCCTGGTCGAGGTGCGGCACGGCCGCCCCGATGACGCCGAGCAGCACGAGCTGGCCGCCAACGGCTCCGAAAGCGGCGACCAGCCCGAGCATCAGCCCGAGCGCACGCCGGCGCTCCCGCCGCGATACTTCAGGAGCAATTCGGCCCGCCAGGCGGCGGAAAGGCATCGCTGGATTTGCCGTGGCCATGGCGAACGCTCACGGCGTGACGGCAGGAGGGACAGACGGAGCGTCCAGCCCGGTCCGTGGCGAGGGCCGTGCGGCGATCTCCTCCCGCCAGGGAATGTCGCCGACCGCGCCGATCTGGCCCGGGGCGAGGGGAGCGAGGCCCAAATGCAGCCGCGCCAGCTTCTCGATCCGGTCAGGCCGCGTGAGCGTCGCATGCTCGGCCTGCAGCAGACCGATGTCGCTCTCGGCTGCCTCGATCTGCCGCTCCAGCCGATGCACCCGGTCGTCGATCAGGCGGGTGTCGTACTTGATCATGTAGAGCCCAACCGCCGCAGCGAGCGCGAGGCCGAGCGCAACGGCATTGAGCCAGCGTCCCATGATCCTATCCCTTGGCGCGTCGGCGCCCCTGCTCGAGGCGTGGCGCATAGCCGAGGCCCGCCGCGCCGCGTGGCCGTGCCCAGGCAGGTGCCGCCGTTCGGAGCGCCCATCTGAGCTTGGCGGAGCGCGAGCGCGGATTGCCGGCGACCTCTTCCTGCGATGGGACTAGCGGATGGCGGTTAACGAAGTGGAAAGTCGCGTCGCGCTTGGGACCGGCATCGCCTGGCAAGTGACGGGATTTGGCGGGCATCGCGCCGGTGCGCTCCTTCAGGAAGCTCTTCACGATCCGGTCCTCGAGGGAATGGAAAGTGACGACGACGAGGCGCCCACCCTCGGCAAGCACGGTCTCGGCGGCGGCGAGGGCAGCCTCGAGCTCGTCGAGCTCCTCGTTGACGCGAATGCGCAAGGCCTGGAACGAGCGCGTGGCGGGATGCTTCTCCTCGCCGCGTGCGCGCCCGAGCACACGCTCGATCAGCTCGGCCAGATCGCGGGTGCGCTCGAACGGGCGCTCCGACCGGCGCGCCACGATGGCCTTGGCGATCGCCCGCGAGCGGCGCTCCTCGCCATAGACCCAGAGCACCTCGGCGAGCTCGGCCTCCTGGAGAACGTTGACCAGATCGGCGGCCGACGCTTCGGCACTGCCCATCCGCATGTCGAGGGGACCGTCGGCCATGAAGGAGAAGCCGCGTGCGGGGTCGTCGAGCTGCATCGAGGAGACGCCGATGTCGAGCACGATGCCGGCGGGCGGCGTGAAGCGCGAGGGCACTGTGTCCGTGGCGTCGGTCGAGAGGTAGACGCGTGCGACCTCGTCCAGGCGGCTGAAAGGCGCTTCGACGACGGTCAGGCGATTGGGAAATTCCTCGCACAGCGGCCGCGCGGCCAAGATCACAGCCGGATCGCGGTCGATGGCGAGCACGCTTGCGCCCGGCGCCGCTTCCAGAATTGCCCTGGAATACCCCCCCGCGCCGAAGGTCGCGTCAATGCAGGTCTGGCCGTCGCGCGGAGCGAGCGCCGCCATGACCTCGGGGAGCATCACGGGAATGTGACGGGCTGCCCTGCCGGCAGTGCTCGTGCCCTCGCGAGACCCGCCACCCGTCATCATTCCCGTGCTCCTTCGCCGCCCGGTCCCCCGCTGGAACCACCGCGGCGCCCCGCACCGAAAAGCTGTCGATGGTCGCGGACCTTGTCGCGGGCCCGCGCCCGGAATTGCTCGAACTCTGTTGGCTCCCACATCTGAAACTTCTCACCAAGCCCGACGAAAGTGACGAGCGTGGCGATACGGGCGTGAATGCGCAAGGCTTCCGGCAGAACGATGCGGCCGTCCCCATCGATCTTGAGGACCTGCACGTCGCCGTAGAGCGCGACAGAAAGCTCGTCCCGCTCGTCCGAATAGGGGTCGAGACCTTCCAGCAGAGCGTCGATCTTGCCCGCAAGGCGCGCGCCGCCTGCATCGAGCGCGGGATGATCGAGCGTGGGGTAGCAGTAGATGCCGCCCTGATAGGCATCGCGCTCGAGCACGGCGCGAAAATCGGCCGGCACGGAGACGCGGCCCTTGGCGTCGAGCTTGTTGGTGTAGGTCGAGACAAAGCGGTCCATCCCCTTGGCTTCAACATCCCTTCCGATCGAGAACGCGCAACAGCAGGACCGGCCCCGCGGATCCAGGCAATGGACGCTGTTGCAGCACCGCATCGCCGGGCATTCATGGGATATGATGGGTTTGCATGGGAGTCAATGGAATTCAACGGCCCGACAAGGAATCCACAGGGAAGGCGCAAGGCAAGCCGCCGCTGGTCCGGTTGGAGCACGCCCGATGTCGGGCTCCAACGCGGAAGACCGCCGCTGCCGGCGGGGCACGAGCTTCCGTCGCCCCTCGACATGCTTGCAAAATACGGCTAAGCCGTAGTATCATGCAGGATGATGAATTCGAATGGGATGACGCCAAGGTGGCCGGCAATCTCGCCCGGCATTGGGTGAGCTTCGAGATCGCACGCCGTGCATTCGCTGATCCCTTCGCCATAGTCCGCGATGATCTTCGCGTGGACTATGGCGAGGACAGGTCCACGATCACCGGAATGGTCGACGATCGGCTGCCGTTCGTCGCCTACACCATGCGGGAGCATCGAATTCGGATCATCATGGCGCGCCACGCCGAACCGTTTGAGCGAAAATTGTACCATGAAGCAAACACCCAAGACTGACACCAGGATCGACTGGAGTGCCGGCGACCCCATGACGGAGGAGGAGCGCCACGCCGCCGCCATGGCCGATCCAGACTGCAAGCCGATCCAGCCCGAGGATTTGCCGCTCATGCCACGCGTGCCACAGGTCAGCGTGATCCGCCGAGCCTTGAAGCTCAGCCAGGAAGATTTTGCCGCTCACTTCCATATTCCGGTCGGCACGCTCAGGGATTGGGAGCAGGGCCGCAAGGAGCCCGACGCCGCGGCCAAGGCCTATCTGCGCGTCATCGCCCGCGAGCCCGAGACGGTGCGCCGGGCCCTCGCGCCGTTGCCGCGGCCAAAAGCCTGAGGCTCGTTCCCTCAACCCGCCAACATCCTCATCGCTTCCGCGTGCAGCCGCTTGTCGCCCGCCGCGACGATGCGGCCGCCGCCCGCGGCAGGCCCGCCATCCCAGGTCGTGATCACGCCGCCCGCCCGCTCGATCACCGGCACGATCGCCGCGATGTCGTAGGTCTTGAGGCCCGCTTCGATCACCAGGTCGATCTGGCCCATGGCGAGCAGGCAATAGGCGATGCAGTCGCCGCCGAACCGGGTCATGCGGGCCCTCGCCTTGACCGCCTGGAACCGCTCGGTCTCGAATCCCGGCTGGAACAGGTCGGGGCTGGTGGTCGAGAAAATCGCATCGGCGAGGCGCGCGCAGGGGCGGGTGGCGAGACGCCGGTCGCCACCGGGGCCGCTGTAGCGGGATTGTTTCCGCTCGCACCAGAACCGCTCGCCGGTGAAAGGCTGGTTGACGACGCCGAGCAGCGGCACACCCTGGTGCGACAGGCCGATCAGCGTGCCCCATGTGGTCAGGCCCATCATGAAGGAGCGGGTGCCGTCGATCGGGTCGATGACCCAACCGTACTCGGCGCCTTCCCCGCTCGCGCCGTACTCCTCGCCGATGATCGCGTGGCCTGGATAGCGTGTCGCCAGCGCCGAGCGAATGACCTCCTCGGCGGCGCGGTCAGCCGCGGTCACCGGGTCGAAGCCCTGGTCGCCGAGCTTGTTGTCGGCTGCGATCCCAGTGCGAAAGTGCGGTAGGATCGAAGTCGCCGACAACCGCGCCAACTCGTGGGCGAAGTCGAGCAACTGCTCGAAACGTTCTCCGGACTTTCCAGCCATCAGCTCAAGACCTTGCGTTATATGCGCCCGAAGATCACGGTGACGAGAATTGCGGATTTCCAGCAATTCCCGCCGGTTGGCGACATGAAAGAGAGACAGTTGCGAGCATGCAATGTTGCCGATCAGCAACAGCATAACAGGCAAACCACGATCCAGACGACGCAAGCCTTGTCCGGCCGCGCGGATCACCCCATATCAGGAATGCGGGTCGATCGAGCTTGCTCATCGCCCGTATGCCCTCCTTGGGCGTTTCCTCCCTAGACTTGGGCCGCCGCTAACACGCCGGCCCTTTTTTTTGCCTGCAGCATCGGAGCGGTCAATCTCGCACCGCACCATCGATGCCAAACAGGCCCGCCAGGCTATCCACAAGCTGATCGCCATTGGTGGACAGAATGTCACTCATGCACTTCGGCGCTTGCGATTTTTGCGCCGCACCCTATATTGCTGCACTGCGGGACGGCGATGACCTCGTCGACCGCCGCCCTCCTTGGGCGTTTCCTCCCTAGACTTGGGCCGTTCGTCAACGCGAGCGGCCCCTTTTTTCGGCTTTCGTCATTCCGCGGCCGTGCGCATGACGGCTGCCGCCGGAAAGGCTGCCATCAGCGCTCCGGCCAGCCGCTCGAGATCACGCCGCAACCGCCAGAAATTCCCAGATGGCTCGAGCTTCGTCTCGTTCATGTAGAGGGCCCGGTTGATCTCGATCTGCACCGCATGAATGCCGGTGCGTGGCTCGCCATAATGCTCAGTGATGAAGCCGCCAGCGTAGGGCCGGTTCAGCACCACCTCATAGCCCAGATCGGTGATCTTTTCCCGGATGAACCGGGTGAGATCGGCTGTGCAAGAGGCTCCGAACCGGTCACCGACGACAAAATGGGGACGTGCGCCCTGGTCGCCGGAGCTGGTCGAGGGCATCGAATGGCAATCGATCAGGATGGCCATGCCAAAGCGCCGGCGCGCCGTATCGAGCAACCGGCGCAGCTGGGCGTGATAGGGCCGATAGAGCCGTTCGATGCGCTCGAAGGCGGCTTCGACGCTCAACGGCCGGCGGTAGATCTCCTCGCTGTCGGCAACGACACGCGCGATCGTGCCCAGACCACCCACGACCCGAAGCGAGCGCGTGTTGGCGAAATCGGGCAGCACGCCCTCGAACAGGGCCGGGTCGAGCTCGTAGGGCTCGCGGTTGACATCGAGATAGGCGCGCGGAAACCGAGCGGCAATCAGCGGGCTGCCGAGCGCCACGACGCCCTCGAACAACTCCTCGATGAAGCAGTCCTCGGACTTCCTGAGGCTTGCCGGGGAGAGGCGCGACGCCGCGAGAAAGGCCTGCGGATAGACCCTGCCGGAATGGGGAGAGGAAAACACGATCGGCGAGCAAAGCTGTTCAGGCTCATGCAATGCATAGGGTGGAGTGAGGTCCCGGAGGATCGATTCCCGCTCGCATGAACTCATCGGGTCGCATTCCCCAGCGGCCGCCAGGTCCGCTGCCAATCCGGCGGCTGCCTGCTGCGCTCGCGGGCACTGTGCCAAGCCCAGCCCCGGCTGTCTACCATCCACGATTGCCCTGCCACCTCTGGGAGCCCGATCCGCACGAGCGCTAACCCTAAGCGACATTTTCATTCCGCATTTACCAGAATAGTCTCTCATGGTGGGACAGCGCCCGGTCGATGACCGCGGTGTCGGTGAGCCCTCGCAACGAGCATCCCATGTCCATATACGATCTGCTGGAGAGACCGCGCCAACGCATCCTGCTGGCGGAGGACGACGATTCGATGCGCCGGTTCCTGGTCGGCGCGCTGGTGAAGGCGGGCTATGACGTCATCGACTTCGGCAATGGCGCGGACGCCTATGACCGGCTGAAGGAGGAGCCCTTCACGCTGCTGCTGACCGACATCGTGATGCCGGAGATGGACGGGATCGAATTGGCGCGGCGCGCCTCCGAGCTCGATCCCGAGCTGAAGATCATGTTCATCACGGGCTTTGCCGCGGTGACGCTCAACACTGACGAGAGGGCGCCGAAAGACGCCAAAGTGCTCTCGAAGCCGTTCCATCTGAAGGATCTGGTGGCGGAGGTCGGGCGGTTGCTGGCGGGTTAGCGCCCTCCGCGCCGTAACCCGCCGCTACCAGCGCTGCGCTCGACAATGGCGGATTACGCTGCGCTCCCAAGAAACACATCGCCGGAACCCTACGAATGGACTGTAGGCCGGACTGAGCGCAGTGAAGTCCGACGGGTCAGGAGGTGTCGGACGTCGCGAAGAGCTCAGTCCGACCTACAGGCGCAAACATCCCGGTTACCTCAAACACGCATGCCGGCGGAGCCGGTTGGAGAGCTAAGCCCTACGCGCTCCTTTGTGTCCTTCGAGCCGGAATGGAGGTCGCGCGCACTAAGCCTTGTTCTGGTCCTCGAAGTGCCCCCAGGCGCAGAAGATGCCGCCCTGGAACTTGACGGCCGGGTCGTTGGGATCGCCTTGGGGCACCTGGGCGAGGATCTTCTCGCGCCAGTGGTCGGCGCTGTCCTCGGGCTGGTAGCCGATCACCGAGGCCGCCCGGTTGTCCCAGAAGCTCTCCCGGTTTCCCGACGTGGCATAGCAAACCATGAAGCCGACGCGCGGCACCGAGAGGCCCCGCTCCACCAGCTGGCGCATATCGCGATAGGAGAGCCAGGTGATCAGGTGGCGCCGGTCGGTCGGCTCGGGAAAGCATGACCCGATCCTGAGGCACACGCTCTCGATGCCGAACTTGTCGAAATAGTAGCTGGCGAGGTTCTCGCCGAACGTCTTCGACACGCCATAGAGGCTGTCGGGCCGGGTCGGCACCTTGGCATCGACAGTGTGGTTGCGCTCGTAGTAGCCGACCGCATGGATCGAGCTGGCATAGATGATCCGCTTCACGCCATGGCGCCTTGCAGCCTCGTAGATGTTGTAGGTGCCGGCGATGTTCGAATTGAGCACGTCGTCCCAGGTGCCTTCGGTCGCGCGCGCGCCCAGGTGCACGATGGCGTCGCAGCCTTCGACGCCGGCCATCACGCCCGCCATGTCGGCGAGATCGAAGGGCCGGTCCTCCTCATGGGCGGCCAGATCCTGCGAGGCGATACGATCGGTCAGGCGGACATGCTTGGCTAGCTGCTGGCCAGATTTGCGCAGCTCCTTGCCGAGGGCGCCGGCGGCTCCGGTGATCAGAACGCGGTTGAAATGGCTCATGGGTCTCGACCTGTCGTTGCGTGGCCTGGCAACCTAAGCAGACTTTCGTTGGAAGACCAACGAATGCCTGCTTGGATTCTTTTGTTTTCGCAGAGTTTTATCGCCAAACCGGGAAGACCACTTTGGCGAACTCTGCTTAGGCCGGCCGCCCTGCGAAAGCTATCGGCCGCAAGGCACGACAGAAGCGCGCGCATGGCTGGCATCTCCATTGCCGCTCGCGCTTGAGGATCCGCACGCTTTGCGGCACAGTCCGCCTCCCTTCGACCCAACCCCGCGCCGGGAGCCCTGCCGCCATGTCCACCTCCAACGCCTCGGGCGTCCACATCTACAACGAGACCATGAAGATGTTCGGCGTCCAGCCGGAGCCCGGATTCGAGGACAAGGGCGAGCTCGAGCGCGTCTGGGGCCGGGCCTGGGGCGTCGACAACGATGTGGGGCAGCTGCGG
>JANNSW010000592.1:0-2159 GCA_031403055.1 Hyphomicrobiaceae bacterium
CCGAACGGTGCTCGACGAGAAAAAGCGTCCCGGCGCATTACCGACCGGCTTCGTGCCAGAAAGCTGGATGAGCCAGGTGCGCGACGAATCCGGCGCCATCGATCTGACTGGGTACCGCCTGTGCCTTCTCGACGGCCCAGAACCAACATTCGTGTCACCGTAACAGGGGCAAAACGCCGGGCAAGTGTTGCTCTCCAGCGATTCCCAAGCTGGGTCATTCTGTGACTCCGTCGGTCCATGGCCGAATCACCCCGGAACGTCGACGGGCTTGGTCTCGAAGAGCTGAAGTCGTTGCTCGTGCAGGTTCTGGAGGACAATGCCCGGCTCAAGGCAGAGGTCGCAGCGCTGCGAGACGAGAACGCGCGGCTCAAGGGCTTGAAGGGGCGGCCGCAGATCAAGCCCAGCGGCATGGAGAAGGCGACGCAGCCCGAAGGCAAGTGCGAGCGCAAGATCGGTCGGCGCGGACCCAAGCGCAGCAAGCTCACCATCACCGAGACCAAGATCGTCAAGGCCGAGAGCATACTGGCCGGCGCCCGCTTCAAGGGCTACGAGGAGTTCCTCGTCCAGGATCTCATCGTGCAAACGACGACGGTGCTCTTGCGGCGCGAACGCTGGCAGCTGCCGGACGGCTCGACCGTCGTTGCGCCACTGCCAGCCGGCATCACAAGCCACTTCGGACCCGAGCTCAAGCGCTTCGTGCTGGCTCAATATCATCAGGGCCAGACGACTATCCCGCGCCTGCTCGCGCTGTTGGGGGACCTCGGCGTCAGCATTTCCAAGCGGCAGCTCGTGCGATTGCTGAGCCAAGGCCAGGAGGCGTTCCTCGACGAGGCGCGCGAGGTGCTGCGCACGGGCCTCGACACCGCACCGTGGATCACGGTCGTGCTGGAAGCGCGCCTTCGGCACGACGATACCGGCGCGCGGCACAAGGCTTCGTGCTGAAAGCGCGCGTCTTCGACACGACGAATGGCGTGTGCACGCAGATCGGCAACGACCAGTTCACGTCGTTCACCACCACGGGATCGAAGAGCCGGCTCAATTTCCTCGAGCTGCTCAATGCCGGCGACACCACGCACCTCGTCAATGACGCAGGTCTCGCCTACATGCGCGAGCACAATCTGTCGGGGAAAGTGATCGACCTGCTCGCAGTGCATGCCGACAAGTGCTTCGCCGACCGTGCGGCCTGGACGACGCATCTGCAGGCGCTCGGCATCACCGCGCTCGACGTGCATCCAGATCCGGTTCGCGTCGCCACCGAGGGCGCGCTGTGGGGCTCGATCGCCGCGCAGGGCCTGCTGCGCGGCACCGTCATCGTCTCCGACGGCGCAGGCCAGTTCGACGTTGGCCAGCACGCGCTATGCTGGATCCATGGCGAGCGCCTCGTCCACAAGCTCGATGCCTTCACCGAGGATCGGCGGGTGGCCAAGGAGGCGATCCGGGACCGCATCTGGAAACTCTACGCCGATCTGAAGGCCTATGCCCGGGCTCCGACGCTGGACGCCAAGGCGGAGTTGGCGGCGCGGTTCGACGCCATCTTCACAACCGAGACGGGCTTCGTGACGCTCGACCGGCTGTTGAAACGGCTCCATGCCCAGAAGGCCGATCGGCTCATGGTGCTGGAGCGACCCGACGTGGCCCTCCACACCAACGGCTCGGAGAACGACATCCGCGCTCACGTCACCCGGCGGAAAGTGTCCGGCGGCACGCGCTCGGACACGGGCCGCGACTGCCGTGACGCGTTCCTCGGCCTGATGAAAACCTGCGCCAAGCAGGCGATCCCCTTCTGGGACTATCTCGGCGCCCGTCTCGGCGTGCCCGGCGCCGCCAGCGTGCCGCTGCTGCCCGATCTCATCCGGTCCGGGTAACCCCGATCGCCCGGAGTTTTGCCCCTGTTACGTCCGCAGCTCCGCGTAGCTCGGCGGATAGTCCCGGCCGGCTTGCGGAGTGGTGGCGTTAGATTGCGCAGGCATCCCATCATATAGCGCCAACCGCACTCAGATGGATACCCCATTTTACAAAACGACTTAAGGGTTTGTGTGGCGCGTAGCCGCCACACAAACCCTGTTGGATTGAACGCGGGCGGTGGAGGGTGGGGCCGGCCGGTCTCTATGGAATTTTCAGTCGAGATCTCGGGCGGGCCGATGCGGATTGACGGTCGC
>JANNSW010000593.1:0-3346 GCA_031403055.1 Hyphomicrobiaceae bacterium
ACCAGGTGAAAAAATGACTTAAAACAACGTATGACGTGGCGCAGTGGGGAGGTATGTTGGAGGCTGAAATTTGAATGGCATTCAAGAGGTCAGGGGTTCGATCCCCCTCGGCTCCACCACTAAAACATTAATAGATTCAACGAGTTACACCGGATCTCTAGCAGACATCACATCCTCAAAAAGTTCGCTGTCTACCTGCTGTCTACCAAGAAGTCTGGGGACAACGCCCCCACACCGACCTTCGCCTTGTTAGACTTCAGGCATGGATGACACGCCCGGCCTCGGCCGGCCACAGCAGGACGACGACCAGCTTCGTCACACTTTGAACGTCCACGATGTCAGCGATCGATTGGCCGCCGCCGGCGTTCCGCGCTCGGAACGACAGATCAAGCGCTATTGCGAGAGCAGCTTTCTCGACGCAAAGAAAATTCCCGGCCCGACCGGCGACCAGTGGTTCGTCGCGCCAGCCGCTCTGCCGAAATTGATTGGCGATCTGCAGCAGTGGCAGATGCAGCGCGCGGGACACACCGAGACACGGCCGGCCGTGACCGAGTCCGTCATGCCGGAAAAATCCACCGATCTGGGCGCGGACACGCCCGGCCTCGGCCGGCCACAGCAGGCCGCGACCGACAAGGAAAACAAGCCCGATCGAGGCGTGACCGAGGTGGTCGCGTCCACCTATGTCACACAACTGGAAAAGCGCATCGACGAGAAGGACGGCGTGATCGACTTGCTCAAGGGACAGCTGGTTGCCAAGGATCAGCAAATCACGGATCTCTCGACCCGCTTCGGCAATCTTTCCGATCGCTTCGCCGACACGCAAAAACTCCTGGGAGCGATGCAACGCATGTTCGCGCCGCTGCTCGGACAGGGTGATCCGTATTCGGCAGCAGGGAGCACCGAGGCACCGGGTCCACAAAATCCGCACACTGTTGATAACAATCAGACCACTAACTAGGCGTACTACAATATGCTTATGGAGCACATCGGTCAGCGGCTGCACGAGATCGAGCGCAACATGAAGGTCAACAGCGCCGACCCGATCGCGCTGCACGGCTTCACACAGCTTCCGAACTTCATTCTGCGCGATCCGAAAATCTCGATCGGCGCCAAGGCCGCCTACTCGTTGCTCTTGAGCTACGCCTGGAACAACGATCTCTGTTTTCCCGGTCAGGAACGGCTCGCCAAGGACCTGGGCATGGGCATCGCCAGCGTCAACCGCTTCATCAAGGAGCTCGAGCAGTGTGCCCTCATCGAGATCACGCGCCGTGGTCAGGGCAAGACCAATTTCTACACCATCAACTTCGTCGTCAAAGCCAAGCGGAAATCCTGATTTCCACCGGTGGAAATCTAGAATTCCATCGGTTGAAATCCAGTATTCCACCGGTGGAATTCACTCTATATAACAATATGCATTTAATAATACACATTTAATAATACTAAGTTAGGAATTGCATATTTCATAAACTTCAAATACAAATCAAAATTCACTTTGAAAATGTCGACCTTGACATTTTAGGTTTTTGTATTGCAATACTATGGCGTTGTTCATGTCCGATGCGTTTAGTTTTTAAAGTAGACACGAGTTCTCACCAGTCACCACCCCGGGATGTGATGGGGGATATAAGATAACTCCCCCCAGATCACCCCCTCTCATGACGAAAGAACGGCTCGATACAGCCAGTTCTCCCGAGCCCCGCTCTGTCGGGCGTCCCGCCCGACAAAATGGCTTCCCAGCACCCTGCCCATCATCACGGACACTGCCAACACGGCGAGCGCTTCGCAAGAGAGCATCGATGTGCATCGGGCCGACACAGAAGCCATTTTGTCGGCCGGAACGCTGGAGATCGACAGGGTGCAGCGGGCGCGACCAACTGCAACGAATACGTCGTTCCGTCATCCGACAGAGCGGGCGCGAGGCGTGACCGATCGTGGATGGAAGGTGATGAGGTGCGGCGAGCATTCCATTTGCATCGCGCCGAGAGGTGTGGACGAGGCGCGATTGTCCACAGTTGCTCGCCTCCTTTTTTAGCGTCTGCCGTACAATGGAGAAACCAGGCCGCGCCCAGCGGCCGGCATCCGCCACCGGCAGGCTGTCCACACACAACATGCCTCGCCGCCTCCTGCACAGCGCAGGACGCTACCGGCTCGGGTGCCGACCCATGGCCATGGACGATGACTTCCTCCTCGGCACCACCACCACGGGCCTCACCCTCGAGGCGCCCGTCTTGCTCGGTCACGACGATCGCCGCCGCCATCTGCACCTGATCGGCAAGACTGGCACCGGCAAGTCGACCTTGCTCCTCGCCCTCATGCTGCAGGACCTGGCCGCCGGTCGCGGCTTCGCGCTGCTCGACCCGCACGGCGACCTCGCAGAGGCGATCGTCGGCATGGTGCCGCCCGAGCGCTGCAACGACGTGCTCTATCTCAATCCGGCCGATCGCGATTTTCCCATCGCCTTCAATCCGCTCGACAACGTGCCGCCCGAGGCACGCGCGCTCGTTACCGCGCATCTGATCGCCGCCTTCAAGCACCTTTGGGCCGAGAGCTGGGGGCCAAGGCTCGAGCACATCTTGCGCAACGCGATCGCGCTCCTCGCCGATGCACCGGGGTCGACCTTGCTCGGCCTCTCCCGCCTCCTTGTCGACGAGCCCTATCGCACTCACCTCCTCACGACCTGCCGCAATCCGATGGTGCGCAGCTTCTGGACCCGCGAGTTTGCCGAATGGGGCGATGGCTTCTCCGCCGAGGCGCTCTCGCCCGTGCAGAACAAGATCGGCGCGCTCTTGTCGCCACCGTTACTGCGTAACATCATCGGCCAGCCGCGCTCGACCATCGACCTCGCCGCCATCATGAACAATCGGCGCGTGCTGATCGCCAATCTGTCGAAGGCCACGCTCGGCGAAGGCCCAGCGCATCTGTTGGGTGCATTTCTCGCCACCGCGTTCGCGCAGGCCGCCGAGGCGCGTGCGGCCATTGCCGAAAACCAACGCGTCGACTTCGCCCTCTATGTCGACGAGTTTCAGACTTTCGCGACCGACAGCTTTGCCCTCATTCTGTCGGAGGCGCGCAAGTGGCGCCTCTCGCTCACGCTCGCGCATCAGTTCCTCGGGCAGATGCCGCTATCACTCAGACAAGCCGTGCTCGGCAATGTCGGCTCGCTCGTCGCCTTCCGCATCGGCGCCGAGGACGCCGAGACGATCGCCGCGGAGATCGGCATCGACAGTCCGAGCGCCCTGACCGATCTTTCAAACTTCTGCGCCTGGGCCAAGCTCATGCGCGGCGGCAATCCAACCGACCCGATCCGCATCGACACCGCGTATCCTGAAACCAGGTACCACGGCCG
>JANNSW010000594.1:0-9949 GCA_031403055.1 Hyphomicrobiaceae bacterium
CTCGCAGAAATTGTCGCGCCAGGGATAGGAGTAGTTCCTTTTGCTTCCCTCGTCGTCGACCAGTGTCTGGCCGGTCCGTTTGCATTCGTAGGTCGTCCCTGAGTTCTCCTTGGCGCCCTCGCAGTCGCCCCAGTCGCCGTAATACTGGGTGTTGGCGTAGGCTGGCCCCTCGGCGAGCGGGAAGCCATCCTGGCCGAACCAGGCGTAGACCGTGTAGCTCCGTCTACCGCTACCCGTCTTCGCGAGGAGTTGACCAGGCGGCATGTACGTGAACGTCTTGTTGAGGCGGACGGGCTGCGGCGGATCGCCCGAGCGCGGATTTAGCTTCTGCGCCGACGGCGTGCCACCGACGAAGCGTAGTTGCCGGAACACCCGGTCTGCAAGCTCGCCAGCTTCGTCGCAGTCCTTCGGATCGCTGCAGTCGACGCTGATGACATAGGGCACACCAAAACGCTCGAAGGCGAGCCGTCGCTCACCCTCGATGATCAGGTCCTTGTAGTCCGTGCCCTCGACCACCTTTGGCAATTTCACGTCAGGCACTTCATAGAGGAGCCGCGAAGCAGAAATCGTAACCAACCGCCCGTTGTATTTGAACTGGGCATCATAACCCGAGTTCTCTTTCTGTGGCGCGTCGACGTACTTGCCCTCCGCTGACAATAGGTACTCGGAAGTATCGCCCTTGCCGCACTTGGAAACGGCATCCTTGTCGCACTCGGAAGCGGCATCACTCAGATAAGTATCGATGTTGACTGGAAGAAGCACCGGCACGGACGAGTTCGGAACATTGGGAAAGATCTGGGCCACGAACGCGTTGAGGACGGCCAATCGCCGGGCTTGGACGTCCGATAGCTGCGGATCGCTCCGGAAGTACTGCTCCAACGCTACGTGGATTTGGCGTCCGAACTCGTTGTCGGGGATCTGTGGCACGCGAATCCGGCCGACTTCGCTCCAGTCGACCTCAGCTCGCTCGATCTTTGCGAAGCGAAACTCCTGCGCCAACACCGACTGGCCGAAGAACAAACAACAAACGAACACCGTGCCGCTTCGAAACATGACGCAGCCCCCCACACAACAACCAAGTTACTTGTTTTTTTAATTAACATTGGCTCGTACTGGAGTCAACCTGTATGGATTTCGATGTACGCAACGCGGGTTCCACAATTGTCGTGATGTTAGCTCGACCACCAGCCGAATCCTGTAGGTTACTCGAAGTCATTGATGACGTTTGGACAATTGCTTGCGATGAATCCGTCTGCAAGGGTGCGGTCAGCCGTCCAACGCCCGCGCGACCATCGAGGCCGTCGGTCGGCCGAGAATCTTGCTGATGTAAGTCCCCGCCTCGATGAGCTTGCCGAGATCGACGCCCGTCGCGATACCGAGGCCCTCCAGCATGTAGACGACGTCCTCGGTCGCGACGTTCCCGCTTGCGCCCTTGGCGTAGGGGCAGCCGCCGAGGCCGGCGACGGAGGCGTCGATCGCGGCGATGCCGAGGTCGAGGCAGGCATGGATGTTGGCGAGCGCCTGGCCGTAGGTGTCGTGGAAGTGCAGTGCTAGGCGCCCGGGCGGCACGTGGGCCGCGACCGCCTCGACCATGGCGCGCGCCTTGCCCGGCGTGCCGACGCCGATCGTGTCGCCGAGGGAAATCTCCGCGCAACCCAGCGCCGCGAGCTTCCGCGCGACCTCTGCAACTCGCACCGGCGCGACCTCACCCTCATAGGGGCAGCCGAGCGCGCAGGAGACGTAGCCTCGCAACGTCATCCCCGCCGCCCGGCAGCGCTCCGCGACCGGCTCGAAGCGGGCGAGGCTCTCGGCGATCGTGCAGTTGATATTCTTGTGCGAGAAGGTTTCAGAAGCCGCCGCGAACACGGCGACATGGCGCGCACCGGCCGCGATCGCAGCTTCCAGCCCCTTCTCGTTGGGCACCAGCACCCAGGGCCTCAGGCCGGGCAGCGCCGCCACCGCCCGCAGCACCTCGGCAGAATCGGCCATCCGCGGCACCCATTTGGGCGAGACGAAGCTGGCGACCTCGATCTCGACGAGACCTGCCGCTCCGAGCCGCTCGATCAACCCGATCTTGGCGGTCGTCGGGACGACCATCTTCTCGTTCTGCAGCCCGTCGCGGGGCGACATCTCGACGATCCGGATGCGGGATGGCAGGGGCATGCCAGTGCCTCACGCGACTCGAGCGCGACCGGTCGGGGCTAATCGAGGCCGATCAACTCACCCAGGATGCCCCGGCCGATGCCTTGGCCGGTGCGGTCGGCCTCCCAGAAGTGGAAGTGATAATTCCGCGCTGTCGTCTCGCAGGAATTGTAGATGCAGCGGATCCAGCCGTGATCGGGGATCAGGACCTCGTCGTCGCCGCGATCGTCCTGGCGCACGGGGAAGGTCACGGGCTCCGAGCCGCCGATCGCGGTGAAGGTCACCGACCGGTAGGCTTCACCCTCGAAATCCTGGGCCGAGACCGGCAAGGCCATGGCGACCGATATCAGGCCGGCGAGAATGACAGGTGTGGCGAGCATGCGCATCGGGCTTTCCTCGGGCAACGGTCGATTGCCGCCGATCCTACACCAATCGGGCCTGCGCCGGAACCGCCGATGGTGCGGCGGATTCCTCGCGATCAGCCCGTAGGTCGGACTGAGCCTTCGCGATGTCCGACAACTGCGAGCGCGGCCTGTCGGACATCGGCCGGCGAAGGGCCGCCCTCGGTCCGACCTACGGCTCCCACAACCCGCCTCAACCTCGATGCGACATCGGGCTTGCAATTGGGCGCGCACCGGCAATGATCGCAAGGATGCCCAGCGACAGACCAGAACCGCCGGCCGGATCGATCGCCGATCGCGTGCGCCGGCTCGCCCGGGAGCGCCTCGCCGGCCTGCGGAGGCCGCCGGCGGGGTTGCGCCGGCGCGTCTACGATGTGCTGGAGCTGGGGCGCGGCGAGGACCGGCTCAGCGCCCGGGTGGACGCCATTCTGATTGCGCTGATCGTGCTCAACGTGCTCGCTTTCGTCGCCGAGACGGTGCCGAGCGTCGAGCGCGAATGGGGCGGCTGGCTCAGGGCCTTCGAGATCGTCTCGGTCGCCGTGTTCTCGATCGAGTACGGCTTGCGGATCTGGAGCTCGGTCGAGGCGACCTTTCTGAAGCGGCTGCCGCCCTGGCAGGCGCGTCTGGGGTTCGCGCGCAGGCCCGAGCTGCTGATCGATCTGCTGGCGGTGCTGCCGTTCTATCTGAGCTTCATCGCTCCCCTCGATCTGCGGCTGCTGCGCGTGCTCCGGCTGATGCGGTTCCTGAAGCTCGGCCGCTACTCGCCCGCCATGCATACGATCGTGCGCGTGCTCGGCAACGAGCGGCGGGCGCTGTTCGGCGCGCTGATGCTGGTCATGACGGCGCTGCTGTTTGCCTCGACTGGCATGTACTATCTGGAATACCGCGCCCAGCCCGACCGGTTCGGCAGCATTCCGGAATCCGCCTGGTGGGCGATCGTGACGCTGACGACGGTCGGCTATGGCGACGTGGCGCCGGTGACCCCGCTCGGCAAGCTGTTCGCGGGCTTCGTCATGCTGACGGGCCTCGTGGTGCTCGCGCTGCCGATCGCCATCATCGCCACCGGCTTTTCCCAAGAGGTCGGCCGGCGCGACTTCGTGCTCACCTGGTCGATGCTCTCCAAGATTCCCATGTTCGCCGATCTCGATGCCCACGCGGTCGCCGAGGTCATGCGCTGCCTTTCGGCACACAATTATCCCCCGCACCACGAGATCCTGAAGCGCGGCGCGGAAAGCGACGCCATGTACTTCGTCGCCTCGGGCAAGGTGCGCGCGCTGACGGCCACGGGCGAGACCGAGCTCGGATCCAGCACATCGTTCGGCGAGCTCGCCATGCTCGAGCATGTGCCGAGCGACTGCACCTACACGGCGGCCTCGCGCGTGCGTGTGCTGAAGCTCGACCGCGAAGGCTATCATCAGTTGCATCACGCCTACCCGGAAGTCGGCCACCAGATCCGCCAGATCGCCGAGCGCCGGAAACTGGAGATCGAGGCCGGCCAAGCCAAGTAGCAGTGCCCGGTGCTTGCCTTTGGGCCCATGAGCGGCCAATCATGTGGGCAAAGCCGCCGCGGACAGCGCCGCAAGATCGGCATCCACCCGAGGACCTGCCCCATGATCGAGGACCGCATCCGCTCCTATGAGGCCGAGCTCGTCGCCATCCGCCGCGATCTGCACGAGCATCCAGAGCTCGCGTTCGAGGAGGTGAGGACGAGCGACGTCGTCGCCCAGAAGCTCGAGCAGTGGGGCTACAAGGTCGAGCGCGGATTGGCCAAGACCGGCCTCGTCGCGAGCCTCACCAATGGCGGCGGCAACCGCTCGATCGGTATCCGCGCCGACATGGACGCGCTGCCGATCCTGGAAGATACCGGCAAGGCCTATGCCTCGAAGACCGCCGGCAAGATGCATGCCTGTGGCCACGACGGCCACACCACCATGCTGCTCGGCGCCGCCCGCTACCTTGCCGAATCGAAGAACTTCAACGGCACCGTGCATCTGATTTTCCAGCCGGCGGAGGAGGACATCGGCGGCGCCCGCATCATGGTCGAGGAAGGGCTCTTCCAGCGGTTCCCGTGCGACGCGGTGTTCGCCATGCACAACGAGCCGGGCACGCCGATCGGCAAGCTCGGCTTCCGCTCCGGGCTGATGATGGCGGCGGTCGATCAGGTGCAGATCACCATTCGCGGCAAGGGCGGCCATGGCGCCGACCCGCACAACACGGTCGACCCGATCGTCGCGGGCGCCTCGCTGGTGATGGCGCTGCAGTCGGTCGTTGGCCGCAACATCGATCCGCTGGCACCCGCGGTGGTGACGGTCGGCTGCCTCAGGGCCGGCGCTGTCTGCAACGTCATCCCCGAGACCGCGTTCATGGATATCGGCATCCGCTTCTTCGACAAGAAGACGGGCGAGATCATGCGCAAGCGGATCGAGACGCTGGCGCGCTCGCAGGCCGAGAGCTTTGGCGCAACGGCGGAGATCACGTGGCTGCGCGGCTATCCGGCCGTCATCAACAATGCCGAGGAGACGGCGCTCGCCAAGGCAGCCGCGATCGAGCTGGTCGGCGAGGATCGCGTCTTCGACGTCCCCAAACCCTATCTCGGCAGCGAGGATTTCTCGTTCATGCTGGAGCAGAAGCCGGGCTCGTATCTGATGATCGGCAATGGCGAGAGCGCGGGGCTGCACCATCCGAAATATGACTTCAACGACGCCGCGCTGGTGCCAGGCGCCGCCTATTGGGGCCACCTCGTCGAGCACTTTTTGAAGGCGTGATTACGTAGGCTGGCTGATGCTGAAGCCGGTCCTCGACCGGCTGAGGCCCAGCATGAGTGGCGCTGGGCTTCAGCCGACAAAGTGTCGGCATCAGCACCAGCCTACATCGGCAACGGTCGCTCCATCACCAGCGCCACGATACCCTCGCCAGACCCGCCGCAATCGCCGGTTCGGCCGGCGGGCCGGAAGCCTCGGGCCGTGTAGAAGGCAACCGCGCCCAGGTTCCGTGGCTCGACCTCGAGCCGCATCAGGGTCGCGTCGGGCCAGGCAGCCAATGCATCGTCGAGCAGCATCACGCCGATGCCACGGCGCTGGAACGCCGGCCGCACATAGAGCCGGTCGAGCTTCACGATCCCGCCGCGGCCGATGCTCGCCGACGCTGTCGCCGCCAACGCACCATCGACCGTCTCGGCCACTCGAAACCGGGCCTCGCTGTTGCCGAGCGCCCGCGCCAGCGCCTCGGGAGCATGCCAGCGCCCGGTAATGTCCGTCACGCGCGCGGCGCCATAGATCGCGTCATAGGTCGCATGCCAAGTCGCCGCGAGCAGGCGGCTCAGCTCGTCGAGATCGGCAGTGGTCGCATCGCGGATCAAAATGGTGCCGGTCAGTTCGGGCGCCTCCTCCCTCGGACGACAAAGGCGGCCCTGGGCCGCCTCTCGCAACACGCGTCGATCGGGACCGCCCAGCATCACGCCTTCGTGTCGGCCTTCGCGTCCTCGTCCGGCGGCAGCTCGGCGGCGGCGGCTTCCGTCATCAGCGCGCGCGACTGGCCGAGCCAATCCTCGCGCTCCATGCGTCCCTCCAGGTTCAACACCTCGTCGACACGAGCGATGTCGTCATCGGAGAAATTGGTGATCTGCTCGAACTTGGTGATGCCGAGCTTGACGAGACGCTTCTCCAGCTCCTCGCCCAAACCCTTGATCCTCTTCAGATCGTCGGGCTCGCCTTTCGGCTTCTTGAAGCCCTTCCAGTTGTCGAGCTGGGCGAGCTTCTTGCCGCGGACATCGGTGCGCTCGAAGATGCGGGCGGCCTTGCCGCGCAGACCGCGCAGGTAATACAGCTTGGCGCGACGAACCTCGCCACGGCGCACCACCTCGACCGATTCGATCATCGGCGAATAGACCGGAAAGATGCGCTCGACGCCTTCGCCGTAAGAGATCTTGCGGACCGTGAAGTTCTCGTTCAGGCCATGGCCGGCGCGGCCAATGCAGAGGCCTTCGTAGACCTGGACGCGCGAGTTCTCGCCCTCGACGATGCGGACACCGACTTTCACGGTGTCGCCCGATTCGAATTGCGGCACCGGCCGTTTCGCGACGAGTTGCGCCACCTGCTCGGCCTCGAGCTGCTCGATGATGTTCGCCGTTGCGTGCGGTTTCATTGCATTTGTCCTTGTCGAGCACGCAGAGGAGCGGCGCACCGAGGCGCGGCTCTTGCGACAGAGCGTCGTTGGATTTCGTGCGTGCCTTGTAACCGAAGGCAATGGCGTTGTCGAGCCATTCGGATCGGGCTGTCAGCCCCAAGCTCAGATGTCCCCTCTGAGCCTCACGGCAGCGTCACCCAGGACCTGGCCAAGGACGGCTCGGCGATGGCCTCGTCCGGGAGCGGCAGGTCGAGTGCAGCGACGAGCGTGCCGATCGCGCCAAGCACCCGATAGCTATTGAAGACGGCCGACAGCTGCTCGGTTGCAAGCGTCGTCTCATTGACGAAGATCTCGTTCTGGATGTCGAGAATGTCGAGCAGCGAGCGCTGACCGAGGTCGAACTGGCTCGTATAGGCAACGACCAGCTGCCGGTTCTCGTCACGCTGGCGGGCGATCGTCTCCAAGCGCTGACGCGCCGAGCGGATGGCGAGCCAGGAGATGCGCACCTCCTTCTCGATGAAGCGAGCGGCGTTCTCTGCCGTCCGCTCGGCCTGGTCGTGGCGGTGCTTGGCCTCACGCACGCGCGACGTGTCGATGCCGCCATTGTAGAGGTTCTTCTTGAGGGTCAGCATCGCAGTCAGCTCGTTGGACAAGCCGAAGTCGCCGTCCTCGCTCGATTCGTGGCTGGCCGCGACCTCGATGCCGACTTTGGGATAGAACTCGGACTCTGCCGTGCCGATCGCGGCCTCGGCCGCGAGCGCATCATGGCGCAAAGCCGACAGCGAAGGGGCGTTGGCCACCGCGAGAGCGACCGCTTCCTCCACACTGCCGGGCAGATGAGCATCAGGAGACGTCGCCGGCGCGAGCCGCCCGGGTGCCTCGCCGACGACGGAAACAAAGAGCGACTGCGCGTCGATGTGACGGGACTTGGCATCGATCAGCGAGGCCTCGGCACTCGCCACTCGCGCGCGCGCCTGCACCAGCTCGGCCTCCGGTGATTTGCCACCGGCGACGCGCGACTTCACCCGCGACTGGAACTTGCGGTGGGCCTCGAGGTTGTCCTCCGAGATCCTGAGCACACGGCCCGCACGCTGCACCTCGAGATAGGCTTGGATCGCCTGCAGGGCGAGCGAGTTGGCGGTATCGGCAACCCGGTGGCGCGCGCTGTTGACGCGATTGCCTTGCCGCTCGACCTCATAGAATGTCTTCCAGCCGTCGAACACCGGCAGCTCGATCATGCCGGACACGCTGCCTTGCATGGTGTCGTCGTCGAAATCGTCGAGAGCGCCTTCCTTGTCGTTCTCCCGGCGGAGATAGCCGCTCTTGCCGGTCACGTCGAGCTTGGGCCGCCCGAGACCCTTGGCGGCCTCGAGATCCTCATCGATGGCGAGGCGATTGGCCATCAAGGCCTGGATTTCGGGATTGGTGAAAAGTGTACGCTCCACGATCGAGCGCAAATCATCGGCCCCGGCTGGGACCGTCCACAGCACAATGGCACAAGCAATGCCGACTGCGCACAGCCACGCATCCCGCAACATGACGCCCCCTGAACGCTACTGGTACGAACACCCTCGCTTCAACAGTTTTCATACGGTAGCGGCCGGCGGCATGGCTGATGCCGGAACGTCGCATTCACGGAAAAACCGGAGGTTATCCACAAGTAGTCGACAGGTTGCTCCCAGCGTCATACGTTTTATCACTCGATTGGCTAGGCGATCAGGTTCCCTTGCGCCTTCAGCACCTCCGGGTCGGTCTCGACCACATGCGAGAGCGTCACCACATCGGCGCCACCCGCGAAATTACCGGTTCCACTCTGATCGATACGGATTGTCGTGCTCGTGCCATCCGTCGTCGCCTGCACGAAGTCGCCGATCGCGCTCGTGCTCTCGACGTAGCCGGGGAGCAGATCGGACAGGTCGATCACGTCGCCGCCCGGGCCCAGCACGAAATCGCTGACGACGTCGGGGCCGTCGACCTCATCGCCCGCCGCCCAGGTGAGCACGTCGGCGCCGATGCCGCCTGAAAGCAGGTCGATGCCGGTGCCACCCGCGAGTGTGTCGTCGCCGTCTCCACCCAACAGCGTATCGTCACCGCCCCCACCCAGCAGGGTGTTGGCGACCGCATTGCCGGTGATGGCGTTGGCCAGCGCATTGCCGCCACCGAAGACGGCCGCCGCCGTCAACTCCAGGTTCTCGAGATTTGGATTGAGCCAGATGTCGACGCTCGAGCTGACGAGGTCGGTGCCCTCGCCGGTATTCTCGGTGATCGAGTCGCCAGCGTCGTCGACAATGTAGGTATCGTCGCCCACTCCGCCAGTCAGGGTATCGGCGCCGGCGCCACCGTCGATCGTGTCGTTGCCGATGCCCCCGGTCAGGACATTGCCTGAGCTGTCGCCGCTGATGGCAACGCCGCCGGTGCCGATCTCGATATCGAGCCCGAGCGGACCGGATACGGCAATGTCGGTCGCATAGTCCGGAGTAGGCACGATGCCGGTCGCCATGAAGTCCTGGGCGAACGCCGTGACGCTCATGTGGATCGTTCCGCTCTCGCCGGCGGCAGGGGTGAACGTGAGGCCCGCGAGCTGGGCCGGAGTGAGATACCAGTACCCGTCGATCGGCGAGTATCCGGCACTGAAGATTCCGCCTGCAGGCACGTCCGTGACGATGATGGTCAGGCTCTCCGAGCCGTCGGTGTCGGTGAGCCCGGCGAGGATGTTGATCGGGATGGCGGTACCGGCCAGACCGCTCGCGTCGTTGACGAGGAGACCGGGCGCGTCGGCGACCGGATCGATCCGAATCTCGAAGGCCCCGGCGGTCGCGACACCGCGCACGCCGTTGTCGATCGCGACCGCCGCGAACGTCGCCGCGATCAGACCCGACCAGTTGGCGGCTGGCGAGAAGGTGAGCGCATTGGCCTGCGCCGCCGTCCCGCTGAACACCCATTGGCCGAAGCCGTTGAACACAGCTGCGCCACCAGTGGGCAGGTTGAGCGTGCCGCCTGCGGGCAGGTTGTCGAAGGTGATCTCGACCGACTCTCCCGGATTCTCGCCGGCGAGCAGTCCGGTCCGATCCTCGAGCAGGATGCCCAGGTCGAGCACGACGGCCGCACCGTCCTCCTCGCCGATCACGTCGCGGGGGTAGATGCTGACCGTATCCGCGACAGGCGTCACCTCCACGTCGAACGACAAGGCCGTCGCCGCCGAATCTCCGTTCGACTTCTCGACCGAGAAGGCTTCGAGCGTCAGTGTCATCGTCCCGCTGTAGTGGGGCGGCGGCAGGATC
>JANNSW010000595.1:0-12156 GCA_031403055.1 Hyphomicrobiaceae bacterium
TGATGCAGGCCTCGATGCCGCGCTATGACTTGGAACGCTTTGGGTTTGCACCGCGCGCCTCTCCGCGCCAGTCGGACGTGATGATCGTTGCCGGCACGCTGACCAACAAGATGGCGCCGGCGCTGCGCAAGGTCTACGACCAGATGCCCGAGCCACGCTACGTGATCTCAATGGGTAGTTGCGCCAACGGGGGCGGCTACTACCATTATTCCTACGCCGTCGTGCGCGGTTGCGACCGGGTGGTGCCGGTCGACATCTACGTGCCCGGTTGCCCGCCCACCGCCGAGGCGCTCGTCTACGGTATCCTGATGCTGCAGCGCAAGATCAGGCGGACGGGAACGATAGCGAGATAGGGGAATGGGGAGTGGGGAATAGGGTGTTGGGTGTTGGGGGAAAAGATGAGTGAAACGGCAAAGATCAACTCGTATCGCGATTTGTTGGTCTGGCAGGAAAGCATGGACCTCGCCGTGACCGTTTACCGGCTTTCTGAGGCATTGCCCCAGAATGAGATGTATGGACTGACCGCCCAGCTCCGCAGAGCGTCGACGAGCGTTCCTGCCAACATCGCCGAAGGATACGGTCGAGAGGTGCGAGGTTCCTATGTTCAGTTCCTCCGAATCGCGCAGGGCTCTCTGAAAGAGCTGGAGACCCATATTCTCATAGCAGAAAGGGTTTCACTGATCTCCTCAGAGATCGCTCAGCCGACACTCGGTCAGTGTGAAAGTGTCGGAAAGAAGCTTAGAGGTCTGATCCGGTCGCTGCAAAAGGCTTGATCGCCGCGATCTTGTTTCTCCCTACTGCCCATTCCCCATTCCCCACTCCCCAACCGGTTCATGCAATGGACACATCCCTCACCGACCTCTCCGAATTCCTTTCCTCCCGCCTCGGCCCCGTCGTCACAGGCTCGCGCATCGCACGCGGCGAGCTGACGATCGGCGTCGGGCGCGACGAGATCGCCAAGGTGCTGAAGCTGCTGCGCGACGATCTGCGCTGCCAGTTCGAATGCCTGATCGACATCTGCGGGGTTGACTGGCCCGAGCGCGAGCGCCGCTTCGATGTGGTCTACCATCTGCTCTCGCCGCGCCAGAACCTGCGCATCCGCGTCAAGGTCGAGACCGACGAGGCAACGCCTGTGCCCAGCGCCGTCGACGTGTTTCCGGCCGCCAACTGGTTCGAGCGGGAAACCTACGACATGTTCGGCATCCTGTTCTCGGGCCATCCCGACTTGCGGCGCCTGCTGACCGACTACGGCTTCCGCGGCCACCCCCTGCGCAAGGACTTCCCGATGACCGGCTACGTCGAGGTGCGCTACGACGACGAGCAGAAGAAGGTCGTCTACGAGCCGGTGAAGCTCACCCAGGAGTTCCGCTCGTTCGACTTCATGAGCCCGTGGGAAGGGGCGCAGCCGGTGCTGCCGGGGGATGAGAAAACCCGGCAGTAGGCAGCAGGCAACGGGCAGCGGGGCGAGTCGACATCGAAAGGTTCGTGTCATGACAGAGGGTAGGCACACTGGAATCAAGTCGTATCGCGATCTGATCGTCTGGCAGGAGGCCATGGTGCTAGCCGAGGTCAGCTACCGATTGACTGCGAAGCTTCCGAAGGAAGAAACCTACGGCCTGAGCGCTCAGATCCGTCGCTCCGCCGTTTCGATCCCGAGCAACATCGCCGAAGGTTACGCCAGGGAGACCACCGGGTCGTACGTCCAGTTTCTCCGCACCGCGCGCGGATCGCTTCGAGAGTTGGAGACACAGTTGATCCTCTGCCAACGAGTGGGCATGCTGGACGGCACAGACGTCGATGCTGCCCTCGAGAAGTGCGACTCCATCGGGAGAATGCTGCATGGCTTGATCCGATCCCTGCAAGCAAGTTGATCATCTTTTCTGCTGCCCGCTGCCTGCTGCCTGCTGCCCTTGAGGAACCTCCGTGCCCGAGCAAACCCTCCGAAACTTCTCCATCAACTTCGGCCCCCAGCACCCGGCCGCCCATGGCGTGCTGCGGCTGGTGCTAGAGCTCGACGGCGAGGTAGTCACCCGCGTCGATCCCCACATCGGGCTCCTGCACCGCGGCACCGAGAAGCTGATCGAGGCGCGGACCTATCTGCAGGCGATCCCCTATTTCGACCGCCTCGACTATGTCGCGCCGATGAACCAGGAGCACGCTTTCAGCCTGGCGATCGAGAAGCTGCTCGGGCTCGAGGTGCCCAAACGCGCGAGCCTCATCCGCGTGCTCTATTCCGAGATCGGGCGGCTGCTCTCCCACCTCCTCAACGTGACGACGCAAGCGATGGACGTAGGCGCGCTCACGCCCCCGCTGTGGGGGTTCGAGGAGCGCGAGAAGCTGATGGTCTTCTACGAGCGTGCGTCCGGCAGCCGCATGCATGCGGCCTACATCCGCCCCGGCGGCGTGCACCAGGATCTGCCGACGGCGCTGATCGAGGACATCGCCAAATTCTGCGAGCATCACCCCAAGGTCATCGACGACATCGAAGGCCTCTTGACCGAGAACCGGATCTTCAAGCAGAGGAACGTCGATATCGGCGTGGTGTCGCTGGATGAGTGCTTCGCCTGGGGGTTCTCGGGCGTGATGGTGCGCGGCTCGGGCGCGGCCTGGGATCTGCGCCGCTCGCAGCCCTACGAGTGCTATTCCGACCTCGCCTTCGACATCCCGATCGGCAAGAACGGCGACTGCTACGACCGCTACCTGATCCGGGTCGAGGAGATCCGCCAGTCGGTCAGGATCATGCAGCAGTGCTGCGTGAAGCTCTTGTCGGCCGAGGGCGCCGGCCCCCACACCTCCGATGACCACAAGATCGTGCCGCCCACGCGGGCTGAGATGAAGCGCTCGATGGAAGCGCTGATCCACCACTTCAAGCTCTACACCGAAGGCTTCAAGGTGCCCGCGGGCGAGGTCTACGCGGCGGTCGAAGCTCCCAAGGGCGAGTTCGGCGTCTATCTGATCGCCGACGGCTCCAACAAGCCCTACCGCTGCAAGATCCGCGCACCGGGCTTCGCCCACCTGCAAGCCATGGACTTCATCAACCGCGGGCATATGCTGGCCGACGTCAGCGCGATCCTGGGCAGCCTCGACATCGTGTTCGGCGAGGTGGACCGGTAAGGAAGGTCGACGCGATGCCGAAGACACTGCAAAGAGAGCCGCAAGGATTTACGGCCGACGAATTCTTATCCGAGGACTGCGACCTTCCCCGCAAGATGGAGCTGGTCGAGGGCGTGATCGGTCCATTCAGTGATCGGGCGAAGCGCGCTCTGCTGGCCAATTGGGGCGCCGACAAGATCATCAAGCTCACCGGCCTTGAGATCTGGCGCGAGGCGATCGAGGCCATGGGCAACCGGCGTGAAAGCAGCTAGCTTGGTGACGCGCGACTGTCTGGCACGAGTGTCGAAGCATGAATATGTCCGCCCGCCTGAAGCTCACCAAGGACGACTTCTACCGCTTCGTCGAGCGCCAGGCGGAAGGCCGCTTCGAGTTCGAGGATGGACATATCGTGCAACAAATGGCGGGGGGTACGCTGGCGCACACGATCCTGGGCGAGCGCTTCCGTGATTGCCTGAGGCGTCAGCTGGATCCGGCGGATTGGCTCGTGACGAGCGAGAAGCGTGGCGTCGACACCGCCAAGACCGTGCGCTATCCCGATGTGATCGTAGAGCCTGCGGGCGGCGATCTTGCAAGCCTGTCTACGGATTGCCCAGGCCTCGTGATCGAAATTCTCTCGGACAGCACCTCAGCCCTCGACCTCAACACGAAGCCTTCCGAGTACATGGGCCTCGCCTCGATTCAGGCTTACATCGTTGCGAGCCAGGATGAGCCTGAATGTCTCGTCTGGCGCCGCCTCGAGAGCAAGCGCTTCTCCCCAAAGCCGGAGCTGGTCAAGGGCCGCAAGCGCAAGATACGGATTGCGAGCCTTGCCGTGACGATTCCGCTCGCCGAGATCTATGCGGGGATCGGGCGCAAGAAATAGCCCGCCATCACCCCAGCTTCCTCACCAGCCCATAGGCCAGCATGGTCAGCACCACGCTCGCCGTGAAGAAATAAATGCCCGGCAGGGCGGAGGCTTCCGCGAACGAGCTCGCGTTCACGTAGAAGATGATCAGCGCCAGCACCAGCACGTCCATCATCGACCATTTGCCCAGCAGCTCCAGCCGCTCGAGCAGCCGTCCGCGCAGCTCCGGTTGCCGGCTGCCGACGGTCGAGACCACGATCAGGTAGAACAGCTTCAGGGCTGGAAAGATAACCGAGAAGAGAAAAATCAGGCCGGCGAGAAAGTATTCCTCGTCGCGATAAAGCGCGGCGACCGCCGACAGGATCGAATGCTCGTCCGTCCAGACATAGATGTGGGTGAGCTTGATCGTGGGCATGGTGATGCCGGCGACCAGCGTGCCGACCGCCGCCGTCGTCAGCAGGAACACCAGGAAGCGCCGGAACGGCGATAAATCGGGTGCTTCGAGTGCACGCACCCGGATGGTCGAGGGGACATCGCCGCCGCGCGGCGCGCGCGCCGTCCGCTTCAGCCAGCCATAGGCGAGCATGATCAGCACCACCGACGCGGCGAAATACTGCGCGCCTGGCATGCTGGTCGCTTTGCTGAGGCCCGACGACTTCAGATAGACGATCGTCAGCGCAAGGATCAGCACGTCGTGCATCGACCATTTGCCGATGCTCTCGACCCAGCGCAGCGTCTTGCGGCGCTCGCGCAGGCTCGCCTCCGGCAAGCTCGCCAGCACCAGCAGATAGCTGAGCTTGACCGTCGGCAGCATGATCGAGAACACGAGCACCACGCCTGCCAGGAACGTCTCGCCGTCGGTATAGAGCGCGAGCACGGCGGAGGAGAGCGAGTGCTCGTCGGTCCAGACATAGAGCTTCGTCAGCTTGATGATTGGCAAGGTGATGCCGCGGTAGAGGCAGAGCCCGGCCGCCAGGATGATCAGGGTCAACACCAGCCGCCGCCAGGGCACCACAGTCGCCGCCCGCCGGCCGATCTCGATCATTGCCATTGCATTGTCCGACCGCACCGTCTCGAGCTGGAGCTTCAACCGACCGGGAATCGCGTGATCCCTCCCAGCAACACCTGCGATCCTGGCGCCGTCAAGGCGCTCTGGCGAGCGACCCGCCCCAGAGCGTGGCCGGGGCCGGCTGCACCCAGGCTCCTTCGTAGACGAGCCCGCCTTCGCGATCCGCGGCCAGCAGCAGCGGACCGTCGAGATCGACCCAGTCCGCAAGCCCCCCGATCAGTAGCGCCGGCGCCATGGCGAGCGAGGTCGCGACCATGCAGCCAGCCATCAGCTTCAGGCCGAGCGCCCGCGCCGACCGTGCCATCACCAGCGCTTCCGTCAGGCCGCCGGTCTTGTCGAGCTTGATGTTGACGGCATCGTAGCGGCCGACCAGCGCGGCGAGACCGTCGCTGGCGTGGGCCGACTCGTCCGCGCAGACCGGGACCAGCCGCGTCACGGCGGCGAGCGCCTCGTCCTGCCCGGCCGGCAGCGGTTGCTCGATCAGCTCGACAGCTGCCGCCGCCGCCGCGTCGAACATGGCCTCGAGCCGCGCAAGCTCCCAGCCTTCATTGGCATCGACGATCAGGCGTGCGTCCGGCCGTGCGGCGCGGACCGCCCGCAGGCGCAGCTCGTCGCCCGCCGCCCCGAGCTTCAGCTTCAACAGGGGATAGTCCGAGGCGGCGGCGGCGGCTTTCGCCATGGCGTCGGGTGCCGCAAGGCTCAAGGTGAACGCGGTGAGGAGCGAGGCCGGCCGTGACAGCCCGGCAAGCTCGTGCACAGCGCGGCCGGTGCGCTTGGCCTCCAGATCCCAGAGCGCGCAATCGATCGCGTTGCGGGCCGCGCCGGGCGGCAACACGCCCATCAGCGCCAGGCGGTCCAGGCCGTCGCAGACCCGGACAGCCACCGCCAGGATGCGCTCGCGCACCAGCTCCGGCGTCTCGCCATAGCGCGCATAGGGCCGGCACTCGCCGCAACCGGTGTGGCCGTCCTCCCCAATCGTCACGGTGACGAGGTCGACCGCTCTGACCGCACCACGCGCAATCCGGAACTCGCCCTTCGTCGGGAAGCTCTCGAGCCGGACCTCGATCTCGCGCATCTCGACCTGGCTCCCATCCACAACTGCCGTACCATAGCCGTTGCCGCACTATTCGGGCACCGAGAGCGCACACGATGCGGTTATGCTCAACCAATGGTTGATATGTGTCCCAGAGGCACGGCTCCGGATTCGGCAAATCATTGATCGGAAACGGTTTCAAGAAATTGCCCCAATCCCGCTCCATAGCTACTCCCCTGTCAGGAAGCAGCTGATTCGGGCCCTGTGACACCAGTTCGCGCCAGGGCTTCAACCCAACCGAGTAAGACTGTATTAAGGTTAGCGAATCGATGGTTGGGGCGTGCGCTTCTCGTGGCGGCCGGCAGGGTGGGGATCATCCCGCCGGGTCATCGGGTGAGATGGAGGCGTGGACCGCCGGTCCGCGCAGGGCACTGCATATGTTGGGAACAAATCGGCCGGTCATGAGCAAGCACTCGTTGCGCGTATCGCTTGCTGCACTCGCCACGCTCCTGCTGGCGGCCTGCAGTCAGGTGGATGAGATCGCGCCTGCAATGAAGCCCCTGTCGAGCGATGCGATGCATCTGCTCGGCACCAAGGGCATGAACGTCAACGCCCCGATCTACGTGAGGATTTTCAAGGAAGAATCCGAGCTCGAGGTCTGGAAGGCCCGCGACGACGGGCACTACTACCACTACAAGACCTACCCGATCTGCACCTGGTCGGGGGAGCTGGGTCCAAAGACCACCCAAGGCGACCGGCAGGCGCCCGAGGGGTACTATTGGGTCTCGACGGGTCAGATGAATCCCAACTCGCAATACCACCTGTCGTTCAATCTGGGATTCCCCAATGCCTACGATCGCGCCTATGGCCGCACCGGCAGCGCGTTGATGGTGCATGGCAACTGCCTGTCCGCCGGCTGCTACGCGATGACGGACGGCCTGATCGAGGAGATCTACGCGCTCGCCCGCGAGGCCTTCAACGGCGGTCAGGAGCGCTTCGCCGTGCACGCTTTCCCGTTCCGCATGACGGATGAGAACATGGCGCGCAACCGCAAGAGCAAGTGGCACGGCTTCTGGCGCCAGATGAGGAGCGGCTATGACCATTTCGAGTTGACCCGGCAGGTCCCCGAGGTGCAGGTCTGCAACCGCTCCTATCTGGTCAACGCCAAGTTCGTCGGCAATCCGGGCCGGATCGATCCATCGGGTCCGTGTCCCCAGTTCGTGCGCCCGACGCCGCAGATCTTCGCAGCCGACGGCATCAATGCAAAACTCGCCGAGGTTCGCGACTTCGCGCCCGGCCCCAAGAAGCGCAATCTGGCAATGGAGAGCAGCCCGCAATCGCTGCCCGGTGGCCCGGTCGGGTTCATGACAGAGGTCGAGGACGTTTTCGCGACCGGTCAGTGACCCGCAAGCGATACATCGAGGATTTGGTTGACGAGTGCCATCGCCGTCTGCCACACGGCGGGTCGGATCGCCATCATGATAGGACATTCCCCCATGCGGAAACAATCGGAAGAGCAGAAGCAGCGCCATACGCGCTCGACCGTGCGCAATCATGCCAAGCTCCTGCGCCGCAAGAAGAAGCTGAAGGAGCGCGCCCAGAAGGGCGAGTAGCGGTCGCGCCTTGTTCTCGCTCGCCCAGCTTGAGCATGCGGCCGAGGTCGTGCATCGGCGAATGGCACCCACTGCGGCCTATGACTGGCCGCTGCTGGCGGTCCGCAGCGGCACCCACGTGGTCGTCAAACACGAGAATCACACCCCGACCGGCGCTTTCAAGGTGCGCGGCGGTTTGGTGTTTCTCGACGAGCTGATGCAGAGCCGCGAGCCGGTCGCAGGTTTGATTGCGGCGACGCGCGGCAATCACGGGCAGTCGATCCCGTTCGCCGCGCGCGAGCATGGGATCCCGGTAACCGTTCTGGTGCCGCGTGGCAATTCGGTCGAGAAAAACGCCGCCATGCGCGCGCTGGGAGCGCGGCTGATCGAGCATGGCCGCGACTTCGACGAGGCGCGCGCCGAGGCGGCACGCCTCGGCTCTGAGCAGAGCCTGCGGTTCGTACCCTCGTTCCACGAGCATCTGGTGCGTGGCGTCGCTACCTACGCGCTGGAGTTGTTGCGCGCGCATCCCGACCTCGACACGCTCTATGCCCCGATCGGCATGGGGTCGGGTATCTGCGGCCTGATCCGCACCCGCGATCTGCTCGGGCTGAAGACACGTATCGTCGGCGTCGTTGCGCGCGAGGCGCCGGCGGTTGCACACTCCTTCCGGGCCGGCCATATCGTGCCGACCAACGCCGCGCGCACATTCGCCGACGGCATGGCCTGCCGCGATCCCAATCCTGAAGCGTTGTCCATCCTGCGCGCAGGCGCCGAGCGGATCGTCGAAGTGGGCGAGGACGAGATCGCGGAGGCGATGCGGATGCTGTTCGAGGATACGCACAATGTCGCGGAAGGGGCCGGCGCCGCCGCTTTCGCCGCGCTGATGAGCGAGCGCGAGACGCTGCACGGCCGCAAGGCGGGCGTCATCCTGTCTGGGGGCAATGTGGATCGCCTCGTGTTCGCCGAGGTGCTGGCGGGAAAAACGCCGCTGGCGGCTTGATCGGGGGAAGCCCAGAACAAGCTGTGACGAAGCTTTCCGAAGGCGGCCAAACACGTTAACGTCGCGCCAACGTTCGAACCGATCGAAGGGAGCCTGCCTGTGCCCAGATTGCGCCACCGGAGAGACGAGCCGCGGCCAACCCTTGCCGCTGAGGCCTGCCGCAGGGCGGCTGCCCGCTGCAGCCTCGGGTTCCTGCTGGCGGCGACCGCCATGCTCGCACCTGCGATGGTGGTGGCCGAGGAAGCAAAGCTGGTGCTGCCGGCGCCGGTCGTCTCGGGCTCGCTGCTCGGGGGCTATCTGGCTGGCCGGATCGCCCAGGACGAGAAGGACCTGGATGCGGCATCCGCGCTCTACGGTCAGGCACTCGAGCGCGATCCCGGCAACGAGATCATCCTGAAGCAGGCTTTCCTCACCGAGGCCGAGGCCGGCAACTGGGAGCGTGCCGATCTGTTCGCCGAAAAGGTGGCAGGGCTCGAGAGCAACTACCGGCTCGCCCGCATCTATCTCGGCGCCAAGGCCTTCAAGAGCGCCAACTACGCGCTGGCCGAGCAGCACTTCAAGGAAGCGGGTGTCGGCCCGATCGGCGAGCTGACCTCGACCATCGCGCGCGCCTGGGTGCTGGCTGCCAAGGGCGAAGGCAAGGCCGGCATCGACCTGCTCGACGGCCTGAAAAGCCTCGACTGGGCAAGCTTCTACCGCATGTCCCACCGCGCCTTGATCGCCGATGAGACGGGCGACCGCGTGGCGGCTGGCGCTGCCTACAAGGAATTGTTCGACCAGAACCCGAAGATCATGAGCGTCGCTCTCGCTTATGCGCGCCAAGCGTCACGGGCTGGCAATCCCGATCTCGCCCGCCAGATCATCGAGCGCCACAGTGTCGATGGCCGGCCGGCTCACATGCTGATCGAGGCCGACCTCGAAGCCCTGCGTCGCGGCGCGCAACTGCCGCCCTACCTGACCAGCCCGGCCGATGGCCTGGCGGAAGCATTCTTCGGCCTGGGCGAAGCTCTCGTCACCGAGGGCGGCATCGATATCGGCACGATCTATCTCCAGCTTGCTCTCTATCTGCGCCCCGACAACGCCCTCACACTGTCCTCACTCGCCAATGTTCAGGAGCAGACCCGGCAGAACGAGCGTGCGATCGCGACCTATGCCCGCATTCCGGCAAGCTCGCCGCTGAGTTTCGGCGCCAATCTCCGGCGCGCCTTGAATCTCAGCGCACTCGAGCGCACCGATGATGCCAAAGCCGTCCTGCTCGAGCTGCTGAAGGTCCTGCCGGCAACAGGGGGAGCGGTCACGGTCGATGCCGCCGCGATCGAGGCTGCCGTGGCCAGGCTTCCCAACCTGAAGGCCGGCAATCGCAGCGAAGCGGTGCGGATCCTGCAGGGCCTGCTCGGCCGGGCCGGCTACAACGCCGGAACACCTGATGGAGCCTTCGGCAGTACGACGGTCAGCGCCCTGAAAGCCCTGCAGAAGGCAAGCGGGCTGCCCGACAATGGTGTGCTGGGACCGCAAACCCGCGCGACACTGGTGAAGCTCCTGGTGGCAGCCGAGACGGCGAGTGCGCGAGCCCCCTCCATCGACAGCCGGATCCAGGTGTTGTCCTCGCTCGGCAATATCCTGCGCGGCACCAAGGAGTTCGAGGAGGCGAGCAAGCACTACAGCGAGGCGATCTCACTGATCGGACCGAACCCACGCCGCGAGCAATGGAGCCATTACTATTCGCGCGCCGTCTGCTACGAGCGCCTGAAGCGCTGGCCCGAAGCGGAAGCCGACTTCAAGAAGGCACTCGACCTCGATGGCGAGCAGCCGCTCGTGCTCAACTATCTGGGCTATTCCTGGGTCGACAAGAACCTCAACCTCGAGCCAGCACTCGACATGATCCGCAAGGCCGTCAAGCTCAAGCCCGAGGACGGCTATTTCGTCGATAGCCTCGGCTGGGCCTATTATCGCCTCGCCCGCTACCCCGAGGCCGTGACCGAGCTCGAGCGCGCGGTCGAGCTGAAGCCCGACGATCCCGTCATCAACGATCATCTGGGAGATGCCTATTGGCAGGCCGGGCGGCGGCTGGAAGCCCGGTTCCAGTGGGCGCAATCACTGACCCTGAAGCCGGAAGCCGAGGAGATTCCCAAGATCGAGGCCAAGATCCGCTCGGGCCTGGCTGGCGGTCAGTCGACCGGAGACGCCGGCTCGCAGCCCGATCCCGCCACCGACCAGAAGGCAGCCGCGGCTGCCGGGGAAGCCGAGCCCATCCAGCAGCAATAGCTGGTCCGCTGCGAGCTTGGAGACCGGCGGAGCGAAGCGATGGCACGTCTCCTCGAGCATGCTGCTGCCAAGGTGAACCTGACGCTCGAGATCCTTGGGCGCCGGGGCGATGGCTATCATGAGCTCGACAGCCTCGTTGCCTTCGCCAGCGTGGGCGACCAATTGGAGCTGGATCCGCATCGGCCGGCCGGACTGACGCTCGAGGGACCGTTTTCCGGCAGCATCGACGGCGCGAACCTGCTCGACAAGGCGATCGAGGCGGCTCGCGCGGCTTGGCCAGGCGTCCGCGTCGGGGCCCTGCATCTCGTCAAGAACCTGCCGGTGGCGGCCGGTCTGGGTGGCGGCTCGGCCGACGCCGCCGCATGTCTGCGCTTGCTGGCGCGAGTCAATGCGGAGCTCGCGTCACCGCCCGATTGGCCCTCGCTCGCCCGCCGCCTCGGGGCGGACGTACCGGTTTGCCTCGTCAGCCGGATCTCCCGCATGCAGGGGCTCGGCGAGCGCGTGACGCCATCGCCGGCCATCGGGGCGATCCCGGCCGTGTTGGTCAATCCGATGGTGCCACTTGCAACTGCTGCCGTGTTTGCCGAGTTGCGCGCGGCCCCGCTCGACCCCCTCTTCCCGCTGAGCGGCAATGGCCTGCCGCGCGATCGTGCGGCGCTGATCGCTGGGATCATCGCCAGCCGCAACGATCTGGAGCCGCCAGCCATCCGTCTGTGCCCGCCGGTCGCCGACGTGCTCGCGGCCTTGCGCGCGACCAGAGACTGCCTGCTGGCGCGGCTCTCGGGCAGCGGGCCGACCTGCTTTGGGCTCTACGCGAATGACGAAACGGCCGAGGCCGCCGCCCGCCAGCTCGCACAGCACCATCGGGCCTGGTGGGTCACCGCCACGCGACTGCACTGAACGGGCTGCGCCAGAGCTAGCACCCGGAATCACAAGTTCATACACCTGGGTCGTCTTGCCCGCGTCACGGCGAAGGCGTGCTCCGCACGGAAGGCGGGCATCCAGCCGATTTTCCACGCGACATCAGCGGCTTGTCTGGGTTCCCGCCTTCGCGGGAATGACGGAGGAGGTTGGTTGTTGTGACTCACTCACTGGAGATGGTGGGTACTAGTCCGAACTTTTCACTTGAGGAATGCGCAAGGTGCTGATCCGGCTCGTTTTTGTCTGCGACCGGGCGATCGGTTACTGGACACGCGGCAGGGGCAGGCCGAGGAGGTCGAAGGCGCGGGCCTGCAG
>JANNSW010000596.1:0-9649 GCA_031403055.1 Hyphomicrobiaceae bacterium
GACGGCATCACGCTGGGCGCCATCCAGATCCCCGGCGAGAAGCGACCCTTCGTGCTGATGGCCGACCGCCAGCCGACCGGGGGCTACCCCAAGATCGCGACCATCATCCGTGCCGACGTCCGCCGTTTCGCCCAGATGCGGCCGGGAGCGAGCGTCCGTTTCGCCAAGGTGACGGCGGCCGACGGTGCAACCGAGTTGCGCCGGGTGGTCGAGCTCATTGCCGAGACTGCGCGCGAGGCCCGCCCGCTCGTGCGCAGCGAGCTGTCGTCGGAATTCCTGCTGGGCTTGAACCTCGTCGGCGGCGTCGAGGACGCGGTCCGGCCGTTGGTGTGAAATGACACGCGCTTCGCTCCCCCTTGCAGCCGAGTTGCGCCGCCTCCACCCGATCGGCATCGATCTCGGGCTCGGGCGCATGCTGGGGCTGCTCAAAGCGCTCGGTCACCCCGAGCAGCGCCTGCCGCCGGTCGTGCATGTGGCGGGCACCAACGGCAAGGGCTCGGTCATCGCGTTTCTGCGGGCAATGCTGGAAGCCGATGAGCGGCGGGTCTCATGCTACCTCTCGCCGCCCCTCGGGAGCCTGCACGATGCGATCCGGCTGCCCGGCGCCGACGGTATCAGCGGCCAGATCTCCGAGGAGCAGCTTGCGGCAGCGCTCGGGCGCGTGCTCGCAGCCAATGCCGGGGCCCCGCTCACATCATTCGAGGGCGAGACGGCGGCAGCCTTCCTCGCCTTCGCGGAAACGCCGGCCGATGTGCTGTTGCTCGAGGTCGGCATGGGCGGGCGGGGGGATGCGACCAACGTCGTCGATCGCCCCGCCGTCTCGGTGCTGACACCGATCTCGCTCGACCATCAGGGCTTTCTGGGGGCGACGCTGGCCGAGATCGCGCGCCACAAGGCCGGCATCATCAAGCGCGGCAGACCATGCGTCGTCGCGCGCCAGGAGGGGCAGGCGCTCGAGGTGATCGAGGCCGAAGCCGATCGCCTGCGCGCGCCGCTGATCCTGTTCGGCCGCGACTTCGAGGGCTATGGCCAGCACGGCCGCTTCATCTTCCAGCATGAGGCAGGCCTGCTCGATCTGCCGATGCCCGCGCTCGCCGGGCGGCATCAGCTGGAGAATGCCGCCGTTGCCATCGCGGCTGGCCAGCAATTGGGCCGGCTCGCCCCCTCCGAGCGGGCGATCGAGCGCGGCCTTGCGACCGTGCGCTGGCCTGGCCGTATGCAGATGCTGGCGCACGACGGCCTGGCATCGTCGCTGACAGCCGGGTCGGAGCTGTGGCTCGATGGCGGCCACAATGCCGCGGCGGCTCGACAGATCGCGGAGGCCTTCGCCACCCTCGAGGAACGCAGCCCCAAGCCGCTCCATCTGGTGCTCGGCATGCTCCGATCGAAGCATCCCGACGCCTATCTGTCGCATTTCGTCGGGTTGGCGGCGTCCGTGACCGGGATCGCCATCCCCGATGTCTCACGGGCCTATGCGCCCTCGCTCACAAGCTCGGAAATCGAGGAGGCGGCGGCGCGGCTCGGCCTGCCGGCATCGTCGGCGGAGGATGTGGAAGGGGCGCTGGCGGCGATCGCGGCCAGCGCGAATGGCCCGGTCAGGGTGCTGATCGCGGGCTCGCTCCACCTCGCCGGCCATGTGCTCGCACTCGAAGCTGCAAGCCGGGCGGGCCGCTCGGGCCGGCGCGGATAGCTTTGCAAGCCGATGGCCCACCGTCCCAGGCGGGCTTTCGCGAATTTCTCGAAATGACAGCGACGAACGCGTCAGGCGACGCCGGCGGAGCCCTTGATCCATTCGGCCAGAGCGGTCTTGGGTAGAGCACCGGTCTTGGTCGCGGCGACCTTGCCGTCCTTGAACAGCAGCAGCGTCGGAATCGCCCGGATGCCGTACTTGGCGGCCGTGTTGGGGTTGTGGTCGACGTTCAGCTTGATGATCTTCACCTTGCCGCCCATCTCGTTGGCGATGGCTTCCAGCGCCGGTCCGATCTGTCGGCAGGGACCGCACCACTCCGCCCAGAAGTCGACCACGACGGGTTCCGTGGCCTTCAGCACATCGGCCTCGAAGGTCGCGTCAGACGTAGCATGAGTGGCCATTCGGGTCTCCTTCAGTCGGGCGGGGAGCGAGTGTCTCCGCACAAATGGCAGAGCGGTAGGTAGGTGTCGCAAGCGGGCACGTCAAGGCCGGAGGCGTTTCACACTGCCGCGATTGTGGGATAGGTGCAATGCTGCCGGCGGCGTTGGGGGCGCCACCGGCAGCTTCAGCATCCCAGGCAAGTGATGAGCGACCGTGTCGGCGGGGAGGCTCGCCGCATCTGCTCACCCGGGCTGCTGACATCGTGCCCCACCGCCGGGCGGGGCACGAATTCGGGTCAATCCCAGTAGGCGAGCTGCTGGATCCGGTCGTGGTACTCGCGCAACAGGCAGTGCGTGTCCGAGCCGCAGGCATTGCGGCCGGCGAGCCAGCTGCGCTGGTCCGCTTTCAGCAGCTTGCGGTCGCTCCGGGGAAGCTGGTTGTAGAGCTCGAAGTATTGTCCGCTCATCCGCCGGTCGATCGAGCCGAGCCTGGAGCTGTTGCAGATGGCGCGTTCGGCGGCACCGAGCTTGCCGATGCAACTGAACGCCGGCGCGGCAGCCTCGGCCGGTGCGGCGAGAAAGGCGGCGCCTGCCATCACGGCGGCGAGCGTGATCGTCCAATGCGTGTTGGCGGCTGTCATCCCGGTCATCTCCCCAGATCGTCCGGCCTCGGGCCGGCGGCTCGTTGCGAGCCTTGCTGTGGTCCGCTCGACCACACCCATCATCTGGGAAGAGTGGCTCCGAGCACCATGGTCAGACGCCGTTCACGCCTACCAAGTCGAGATGGGGCTTGACCGCGATTGACGGCAAATGGAGGGTTCTGGAGGCAAACTGAGGGGATCGGAGCGGTGGAACATGACATCTGAGCTTGCGGTCGAGGCGGCAATCGAGCGGATCAGGGCTGAGCTCGACAATCGTGGCTGGTCGCAGCGCACTCTTTCCGACAAGACGCTGCTGGGCGAATCGACCGTCTTCCGCCTCTTGAAGGGCGAGTACACGGCCAAGACGCTGAGGAAGGTGGAGCGGGCGCTCGGCCTCGAGCCCGAGAACGAGCGGGCGGCGCCCGTCACCGTCGCCGACATCCGCTATGGCGGCTACCTGCGCGAGCTCTACGGCTACTACGAGGGGCGCTATCGCTGCCTCAGGGCTGCCTTCTCGGACCCCGCCAGGATAGCGATCCATCCTTTCCGGATCGCCTGGTCGAACGAGGAGCGCGCGCTCACGTTCGTGGACGGCAATCCGGGCTATGAGCAGCAGGGCGTCGTCTCGGTGCCGACGGGGACCCAGTTCCTGCATTTCCTGACGCTGTCGAACGGCTCGATGCGGCTGATCACGGCCTATCATGTGCCGCCCGGCGAGAAGATCATCCGTGGCCTGATGCTGACCTTCGCCAACCCGCGCGGGCGCGAGCTCTATCCGGCCGCCGCGCCGCTCCTGATGGTGAGATGCACTGACGGGGCGGGCGCTCCAACTGGTCTTCTCCCGCGCAGCGACCCCCGGATTGCGGAGGAGGTGCGTTTACTCGACGCGCTCGGCATCGATCCGGTGCTGCTGCGGTTGTGATGCCGCCGCTTTTCCGCCCGGGCGCCGGGTCGAGGGGTATCGCCGCACACGCAAACCACCCGGCATCCTCGTTGCCGGCGCGACACGACGAGATTGTCGTCAATGTCCGACATGACGGTCTGGATCTTCATGGCCTGTCCCGGTCTGCTCAGGCGCTTGCGGCCATCGCCTGCCGGGCTTGCCAAAGGTCGTGCTCCGCCTGCATCCGTACGAGCAGCACTGCCGAGGTGCCGGTGACGCGCTCGAATCGGACGGCCATGTCCGCGGAGACGGCCGCGCGCTCCTGGATCACGGCATAGAGGGCGGCGCGGGTGACGCCGAGCCGGCGAGCCATTTCCGCCTTGCCGAGCGCCATGTGCTCGACAACCTCGGCCATCAGTTGGCCGGGGTGCGACGGGCGACGGGCGGGGTTGGGTGCTATTCCGGCCATTTGGAGAGCCTTCTTCCTAGTGGTAATCTTCGTAATCGACATCAGTGGCGCTGGGTCCAGTCTCGTCCCATTGCCATGGCAGGCGCCAGTTGCCCGTCACCTTCACGGCGTGGCGGCAGGCCATGTCGCCGCTCAGGGCGTGGAGGTTCCAGCCCGGCACGTCCATGTCGGCGAGCGATGTGGCTTGGTTGAGGGCGTCGAGACGCAGATCGAGACGTTTCAGATGATCGGCGGGGAGCCGGCGCGCATCGCCCCTGGTCCAGTAGCGCTCCAGCCGCTTCGATCGGAATGAGGTGATCATCTGCCCGCCAGCATTGCTTCGCCCGATGTATAGTGCATAGCGACACTATGCACAAAGGAGTTTTCGTCACGCGACGGAAACCGCCGCCGTCGCGACCGGCCATCCGGGATGGCGGGTGCGGTGGGATACGTGCAGGACCCTACCACCCGGCATTTCATGTTGCCTCAATTCCGGAATAAGAGGATTTGCGTCCACGTTGCATGTTAGTCTATCCCCGTCCGCCTGCCGCAACCCCGGGGGAAACCGTGCCGGATCCGGCTCCGCTCAAGTACCGCGCGTTTCTCTCCTACGCCCATGCCGATCTCGGCTGGGCGAAATGGCTGCACAAGCGGCTGGAGGGAACGCGTTTCGACCGCGATCTCGTCGGCCGGGCAACCTCGCTCGGTCCGGTGCCTGTGGTGCTGCGGCCGATTTTCCGCGACCGCGAGGATTTCACCGGCGGGCACTCGTTGAGCGAGGCGACGACGGCCGCGCTCGATCGATCGGCGGCATTGATCGTGCTCTGCTCGACGGTTGCCGCAGGCCGCCCGGCCGTCAATGAGCAAGTGCGCCTCTTCCGCACGCGCCATCCCGGCCGTCCGGTGATCCCGGTGATCGTCGAGGGCAGCGCGCCTCAATGCTTCCCCCCGACATTGCGCCACGCGCTCGATGGCGATGGCCGCCTCACCGCTGAGCCCATCACCATTCTCGCGCCCGACCTGCGCGAGAGCGGCGACGGCCGCGAGCTAGGGCTCGCCATGATCATTGCCGGCCTGACTGGCCTCCAGACCGACGAGATCGTGCGGCGCGCCGAGCGCGACCGGCGCCGGCGCCTGCGCACCTGGGTCGCTGGTCTCGCGATTTTGGCGTTGGCCTTCGCGGGTCTGGCCGGCTGGGCCGAGGTCAACCGGCGCGAAGCCGTGCTCCAACGTGCGCTCGCCGAGCAGCGACAAATGCAGGCCGAGCGCAATTTCGCGGTGGCGAAGCACGCGGCCGACGCCCTCGTCACCGACATCGCCCAATCGCTGCGCCAGCAGCAAGGCATGCGCACGGCGACGGTGCGCACCATCCTCGGCCGCGCCGAGCAGGCTTTCGGCGACCTGGTGGAGGCTTCCGGCGGCAACGACCAGCTTGCCTTCAGCCAGTCGGTGATGCTGCAGGAGCTCTCGATCACCTACGGCACGCTCGGCGACACCGAGAAGCAGGAGCAGACGGCGCTGAAATCGCTCGCGATCGCCGAGCGACTGGCCGCGGCCGATCCCGCCAACATGGAGTGGCAGCAGGGGTATTTGGAGGCAACGAGCCTCGTTGGCGACATGCTCGTCGGGAAGGGCAAGATCGAGCAAGCGCTCACCCGGTTCCGTGCTGCTGCCGTGATTGCGCAGGCCATGGCGGTCCGCGAGCCGGCCAATCCGAAATGGGCCGACAGTCACGGTGGCCCCGACATGCGCATCGGCGATGTCCTCGTTGCCATGGGCAAGCTCGATGAGGCGATCGCTAGCTTCGGCAAGGTCCGCGACAATGCCGAGCGTTTGGTCACGAGCGACCCCGCCAACACGAGCTTTCTGCACGCGCTCGCAACCGCGCACGGCTTCATCGCCGACGTGCTGACACGTCAAGGCAAGGGGGCCGAGGCACTCGCCGGCTTCCGCGCCGCCAGCACCATCTTCGAGGGGCTGACGAGGCTCGATCCGGGCAACACCGATTGGAACCGCGATCTGGCGAGCGGCAAAGGTAAGATCGCCGACATCCTGGCGAGCCAGGGCGATCTCCCGCAGGCGTTGTCGACCTATCGTGAATGCCTCGCCGGCCTCGAGCGCCTCGCCGCTGGCAACCCTGGAAACGCACCGTCGCAGTATGCTGTCGGCATCGCTAACATGAAGATCGGCGAGGTGCTGAAGGCCCAAGGCCAGCTCGATGCAGCGCTCGTCGCGTACACGGCGCGCCGGGAGGTCATGGAGCGGCTCGTTGCCGATCATCCCGACCTCCCCGACCTGCGGAACAGGCTCGCCGAAGCGCTTCTCGATGTCGGCGACGCGGAGGTCGCGCGAGGCAGGCTGCCGGAGGCTCTCGCGAGCTTTGGCAAGAGCCTCGAGATCGACGGGCGCCTCGTCGAGGCCCAGCCGGGCGACATCCAAGTCCGGCATCATTTGATGGTAACCCATTCGCGGCTCGCCGACCTCGGCTTCAGGATGAACGACCAAGCGAGCGGGCAGAAACATCTCGAGGCGGCACGTGCCGTCATCGCCGAGTTTGCGAATGAGGCCTCGTTCGACGCCCAGTTCCCAGGCGAGCGGGATGCAATCGAGAAACAGTTGGCTGGCCTTGCCGCCGATCGGCAGGATGTCGGTGCAGGCTCGGTTGCTGTCGTTGGACCGCGGGCCGAACCCGTGGCGCCACCGGCACTTGCGGCGGCAGCGCCCGCACCGGTCATCCAGCCCCAGCCCCAGGCGCAGGCCGCCGTGGCAGCCCCCGCCCCCGCCACCAAGCCGCTGAAGCGGCAGAAGCGGACATCTGTCGCAAAGTCCTCCTCTGCCGCGGTATCGGTGGAGAAGCGCTGAGCGGAGCCGGTTGGGGGTGCCCGCGCCCGCCCTTTGCCTCTCCGGCCGCGCAATGCTATCCCCTGTCCCATGACCGACATTTCCCTCATTCGTAATTTTTCGATCATCGCGCACATCGACCATGGCAAGTCGACGCTGGCGGATCGGCTCATTCAGCTCTGCGGCAACGTCACCGACCGCGAGATGAAGGACCAGATCCTCGATTCCATGGACATCGAGCGCGAGCGCGGCATCACCATCAAGGCCCAGACCGTGCGGCTCGACTATCACGCCAAGGACGGGAAAACCTATCAGCTGAACCTGATGGATACCCCCGGCCACGTTGATTTCGCCTATGAGGTCTCACGCAGCCTCGCGGCCTGCGAGGGCGCGCTGCTGGTGGTCGATGCCTCACAAGGCGTGGAAGCGCAGACGCTCGCCAACGTCTACAAGGCGCTCGACCACGATCTCGAGATCGTGGCTGTGCTCAACAAGATCGACTTGCCCGCCGCCGAGCCCGCGCGGATCCGCCAGCAGATCGAGGACGTGATCGGGCTCGATACCTCGGACGCGGTCGAGATCTCGGCCAAGACCGGCCTCAATGTGGCAGCCGTCCTGGAGGCGATCGTCACCCGCCTGCCGCCGCCCACGGGCGATGCGAAGGCGCCGCTGAAGGCCCTGCTCATCGATTCCTGGTACGACGCCTATCTCGGCGTCGTCGTGCTCGTGCGCATCATGGACGGCACCTTGAAGAAAGGCCAAAGGGTGAAGCTGATGGCGACGGGGGGCGCCTATCAGATCGAGCGGGTCGGCATCTTCCGCCCCAAGCAGGAGATGCTGCCGGCGCTGCTGCCCGGCGAGGTCGGCTTCTTCACGGCCGGTATCAAGCAGGTAGCCGACACCCGCGTCGGCGATACCGTGACCGATGAAAAGAACCCGTGCGCCAAGGCGCTTCCCGGCTTCAAGCCCTCGCAACCGGTGGTGTTCTGCGGCCTGTTCCCGGTCGATGCGGCCGAGTTCGAGGACCTGCGCGAGGCGGTCGGCCGGCTGCGCTTGAACGACGCGAGCTTCACCTACGAGATGGAGACGTCGGCGGCGCTCGGTTTCGGCTTCCGCTGCGGGTTCCTGGGACTGTTGCACCTGGAGATCATCACCGAGCGGCTCGGGCGCGAGTTCAACCTCGATCTCATCACCACGGCTCCGTCCGTGATCTACCACGTGCACTTGAACGACGGCAGCATGGTGGAGATGCACAATCCGGCCGACATGCCCGATCAGGTGCGCATCGATCACCTGGAGGAGCCCTGGATCAAGGCGACGATCCTGGTTCCCGACGAGCATCTGGGTGCTGTCTTGAAGCTCTGCCAGGACCGCCGCGGCCGGCAGAAAGACCTGACCTATGCGGGCTCCCGCGCCATGCTCGTCTACGAGCTGCCGCTGAACGAGGTCGTATTCGACTTCTACGACCGCTTGAAGAGCGTGTCGCGCGGCTATGCCTCGTTCGACTATCAGATCATCGGCTATGAGGAGGGCGATCTCGTCAAGCTCTCGATCCTGGTCAACGCCGAGCCGGTCGATGCGCTCTCGATCGTGGTGCATCGCGCGCGCTCGGAGGCCCGCGGCCGGGCCATGTGCGAGAAGCTGAAAGACCTGATCCCGCCGCACATGTTCCAGATCCCGATCCAGGCGGCGATCGGAGCCAAGGTGATCGCCCGCGAGACCATCCGCGCCCTGCGCAAGGATGTGCTCGCCAAGTGCTATGGCGGCGACATCAGCCGCAAGAGGAAGCTCCTCGACAAGCAGAAGCGAGGCAAGAAGAAGATGCGCGAGTTCGGCCAGGTCGAGATTCCCCAGGAAGCATTCATCGCGGCACTGAAGATGGATGAGAATTGAGGGCACAAGGCACGATCATCCCAGGCCTCGTGCCCGGGATCCAGGATGCAACGACCGCAAGGCGATGGAATGCGGAAAGTCGGCAGTGGGCGCGTGTGTGCCCACAGCTGCAGGCCGAATCCGTCCGCCAGTGTGCCGGCAGCGGACAAACGCAGCTCAGCGTCCCGCACGCCGCCCCTTCCTCTTCACATGCTCCCTCAATGCCGCATTCACCGCCGTTTGATACTTCCCACCCCGCGATTTGAACCAGGCGAGCACATCGGCGTCGATGCGGAGCGTGACCTGCTTTTTCACCGGCCGGTAGAACTTGCCGACCGTCGCACCGGACCAGTCGAGCTGTTCCGGAATGTCGGAGAAGTCGATCGCCTCATCCGACATGCTGGCGAGGCGCTTCAACTCCGTTTTCTTCTGTCTATCCGTTCTCATGCTCGCGCCTCTCTCGTCGGCTTGCCTGTCGCGCCGAGATGATCCGCACCACGTCCTCGCCCGCGTCATCCCGGTAAGTGTGAGCCACGACAACCAATGCCAAGTCGCCGATCGTGATCCATCGTTGCTCACCCTCGACGATCTCGTTTGGCTTGCTTGCGTGGAGCGGATCGTCGAAGACTTCACGTGCTGCCTCGAAGCTCATATGGTGCTTGGATTGGTTGCCTCGGTTCTTGGCCTCGTCCCATTCGAACCGCATTTCAGTCCCCCGCCGTCGTCAACGTAGCTACAATAACGCCTTTACACAACGACTTAAGGGTTTGTGTGGCGCGTAGCCGCCACACAAACCCTGTTGGATTGAACGCGGGCGGTGGAGGGTGGGGCCGGCCGGTCTCTATGGAATTTTCAGTCGAGATCTCGGGCGGGCCGATGCGGATTGACGGTCGC
>JANNSW010000597.1:0-8296 GCA_031403055.1 Hyphomicrobiaceae bacterium
TGAACGAACCCGCTACCGCGGGACGGCCTACCTGCACGGGTGGAGCGAGGAGCGGCAGTAACCAGTTCAAGCATCGGCGATAACGGATCGGGGCGGGTATCCTGAGGATCGAGGGGTCAAGTCACTCCAACCTCAGGAATACTCCGATGACCGAGACCCCGACCGGCACCTCGCCTACCAACCCGTCGCGCGATGCGCGTGCGATCAGTCCGCTGCGCCGCCGTATGCTCGACGAGATGAGCATCCGCCAGTTTAGCGACAAGACGCAGGCCGACTACATCCGCCAAGTTGTGACGTTAACGCGCTTCATCGGCCGCGCACCCGATACAGCGACGCCGGACGACCTTCGCGCCTTTCAGGTGCATCAGCGCCAGGCGGGCGTCCAGCCGCCGAGCATGAACAGTTCGGTGTCGGCGCTGCGTTTTTTCTTCATCTTCGCCTGCAACCGGCCCGAGCTCGGCCAGTATTTGCGCATCGTCAAGCAGCCACAGAAGCTGCCGGTGGTGCTGACGCAGGAGGAGGCGGCAGGGCTCATGGTCGCGGCACCGGGGCCGAAGTTCCGCGCGATCTTCGGCGTCGCCTACGGCGCCGGCCTGCGCGTGTCGGAAGTGGCACATCTGAAGGTCGCCGACATCGACAGTGATCGCAAGCTGCTGCGCGTCGAGCAGGGAAAGGGCCGGAAGGATCGCAACGCCATGCTGTCGCCGCGCCTCATCGAGCTGCTGCGCGAGTGGTGGCTGATCGCGCGGCCGACGACGTGGCTGTTCCCCGGCCGCGATCCGATCCAGCCGATCTCGTCGCGAAACATCTATCGCGTCGTGCGCGAGACGGCCGAGGCGATCGGCATCGAGAAACGCGTCGGCCCGCATACGCTCAGGCACTCGTTTGCGACGCACTTGCTCGAACAGGGTGTCGACATTCGCGTCATCCAAGTGATGCTCGGACACACGAAGCTCGACACGACGGCGCGCTATGCGCACGTGGCGAGCCGTATCCTGCGCGACGTCACGAGTCCGCTCGACCAACTGTCGTTGCAACCGCTGCCACGGACGCTGTCGCCGAAGTAGGCGCGGCCTTTGACGCGTCCAGCTCTGGAGGTCGCGGACATCTTCCGCGACCACGGCCCCGCGTGGCGCGACGCCAATCGCGGCCATGTGAGCCTCGGCCAGCTGAAAGTGATGAGCGCAATCGAGGACTGCCGCACTGCAGTCCTCGGCGGCCATGTTGCGCGCTGCGAGAACGCCGCGTGCGGCTTCACCTCCATCGCCTACAATAGCTGTCGGAATCGGCATTGCCCGAAGTGCCAAGGTGCACAAGCGCGTGAGTGGATGGCGGCGCGCGAGGCGGATCTGTTGCCGGTGCCGTACTTCCATATCGTCTTCACGCTGCCGGCTGGGATCGGTGACATTGCGTATCAGAACAAGGCCGTGATCTACGACGCGCTGTTCAAGGCCAGCAGCGAGACGATTCTGCGCATCGCGGCCGACCCGAAACACTTGGGCGCGAAAATCGGCATGACTGCTGTGCTGCACACCTGGGGCTCAGCCATGACGCATCATCCGCACGTGCACATGATCGTACCGGGCGGCGGGTTCTCACCTGACGGTACAGCATGGGTCGGCGCCAAGCCGAACTTCTTCCTGCCCGTGTTCGTGCTCTCGCGCCTGTTCCGCCGCCTGATGCTGGAGAAGTTGGCTGCCGCGCATGCGAGCGGCAAGCTCGTGTTCTTCGGCCCGCACGCGCACCTGAAGGCCGCGCCGGCGTTCACGAAGTTCCTGGCGCCGTTGCGCCGCAAGCGTTGGTTCGTCTACGCGAAGGAACCGTTCGCCGGGCCTCGCCAAGTGCTCGCCTATCTGTCGCGCTACACCCATCGCGTCGCGATCTCGAACAGCCGACTCCTCAAGGCCGACCAGACTGACGTGACGTTCCGCGTCAAGAATTATCGGGCGAACGGCGCATCGCGGTACACGACCATGACGCTCGACACGCCCGAGTTTATCCGCCGCTTCCTGCTGCACGTCTTGCCGAAGGGCTTCCATCGCATCCGTCACTACGGCTTGCTCGCCACTGGTCAGCGTGCCGAGAACATCGAGCGTGCGCGGGAACTGCTCGGCGCAGTGACGACGGCCGACGCTCAGGTCGATGCGGCCACTTCCGACGACACCGTCGGCGCCGACCTGCCGCCGTGCCCCTGCTGTGGCGCGCGCCAGCGCATCATCGAGATCTTCCTGCGCGGCGAAACGCCGAAACACCGCGCGACACCACGCCCGCTCGTGTTCAAGGTCGACACATCATGAGTGCCATCATGCCTGTCCGGCGAGACGCTGCCATGCCGTGCTGGTGGTCGACCGGCATCGACGGGCTGTTGCCCGGCCGCGCCCCAAGCAGAGATCGCGGGCAACTGCGGGCTCTGTCGGTCGGCTGGGACCGCACCACGGGCCACCGCCGCACCGGCCCCGGCACCGCGACTGCCACATGCGCGCACGCCCCGAAGCACTGCAGCCGACCGCAATCCCCATAGAGCAAGCGGCACCCAAAGTCGCCAGACGTCCCGCGGGTTCCTTCCCTGAAGGCTTCCGGACGCCGGCCCCCGGGCGCATGTCGACGTCATCGATGGGGCCGGCGTCCGGAACCCTCAACAGTCGCGACGATCTCGACCTGACCGTGAACCATCCGAACATACCCCAGCTGCGGACGTGACGCGACGAATTGACGCATGTCGGCAGCTTTCCATCCGATCGCGTCGGCGGCCGTCTGGTAACGGTTCGGCAGCCTTGGGCCAATTGCTGCTGAAATCGCAAGTGGTGTCAGTAACGTCAGCTTTTTCCAGCTCCTGACGTAGCCGCCTGCCATCCAACCGGTGTCGATCCGCTCCTCGTCGCCCGGCTTCTCCTCGAGTTCGCGATCGAACTCCAGCTCAGCGTAGAGGACGACGAGCGACGCCTTCTGGGACGGCTTGCGCGTCGCGGTGAAGTGCGCTTCCCTCCGATTCGGAGGGCAGTTTCTCAAGTGATCATGGGTCAGAACAGCCGGAAGGCAGATCACATTGACATCCAATCCCAGCAAAAAATGACCGCCTCAACTCGAAGTGCACGTGCGCCAAATGGTACGCAGAATTCCATATTGAGATGAAGAAACGGCGCGCCTCCGAAGGCACCGGGGCGTCGGATTATCTTTGCCGCAGATCGACAATCGCATGCCATGGGCGTCGCATGTTAGAACGATATGCGAATTTCAATCGCATATATTGTTTGACGAAGGAATGTTTTTCCAATTGTCAAAAATGCTTATTAAATTTTACGCTTTTTTAACCGACAGATAGCGATCATTACGTAATCTTACGGACCCGCTAATCTCTGATCGGACCTAGCATGCTGCTCTCAGCTACGGATTTCGTCCAGTTCCTTCCCAATCTCCGTCGTTATGCACGACTTCTGACCGGCCATCAGCAGTTGGGCGACGTTCTGGTGATGTCAACGCTCCAGTGGATCGCGAGCGACAAACGTGCTCAGCCGACTATCGAGGAGCAGCGACTTCGACTCTATCATGTCCTGACGCGGCTTTGGCGAAGCCCCGTAGGTGACCATGTCGCTGGACTGTGCGCCCTCACCTCGGATTGCGTCGGTCCAGCCAGACGACTCGGTGCCATGGTTCCGGTTGCGCGGGCCTCCTTCCTCCTGGTGTGGGTGGAGGGGTTCTCAAAACCGGCAGCGGCGGCGATCCTCGATGTTCCTGCTGCCGAATTCGAATCCATGCTGCTCGAGGCCCACATTGCGGTCTCGCGTCAGATGGCGACGGACGTGTTGATCATCGAGGATGAGCTGCTCGTAGCCTTCGAGCTCGAAAACATCATGGTCAGCCTTGGTCACCATGTGACCTCTGTCGTTCGCTCGAAGCGGTTGGCCATCAAAAGTGCCAAACAGCGGCGCCCACAACTCATACTGGCGGACATCCAACTCGCCGATGGCAGCAACGGTATCGAGGCCGTGAACGAGATCCTCGGGGATACGAGCATGCCGGTGATTTTTATCACAGCGTATCCGGAGCGATTGCTGACGGGACTCCGCCCCGAGCCCACATTCGTGATTTCAAAGCCGTTCAAGACAGAGGAGATCCAGGCGGTGGTCGGGCAGGCCCTGTTTTTTGATCTGAAAGCCCGCACAGGTGTGCCGGTCGAGGCCCTTGCATCCGAGCTGATTTCTGGTCGAATGCAGGATCACATCTAGCCTGTTGGTGGAATAAACCAGCCAGTTCCGGGACAACGAGCATGCATAAAATCGCAGAATACTATGTAAGTTCGAGCTCGAATCCGTTGTTCGATGAGCTGCCGCATTTGCCGTTTGTCAACGCTGTTCGTGACTATGGACGGGAACCCAGAGACGATCGGCGAGTACAGCTACTCGAATCTCTGATCTGGACATCCCGAAGCGGACGGAACGATGATCGGGCACTTCCGGAAGATGTCCACGAGACACTCCGCAGCATCCGCTCGAGATATCAATTGTACGGTCCGATGGAGGGCACCGCCGACCCGGCGACCTACCGAACGGCACGACTGATGATATTGGATCTGTTTTTCTGAGTTCGATGCGCGCCACCGCTGGCGCAAGATGTCGATTGGTCCAAGGAAAGGATGTCTCATGCACGGCAGTATTACAATGCCACCACATCAACGGGTCGCGTTGCGACGGCGTGTTCGTACGGCGCTTCCTTTCCTGCGTCGCTTCGCTCGGGCTCTCACAGGTGACCAGCGCCTCGCCGATACCGCCGTGCTGCACGTCATGGAGGACCTTCTGATCGCTTCGGTGGAACTTGCGACAACCGACAACCTCAAGGCGATGCTTTACCGCCGGCTGCTGGTGATCCTGCGGGATCTGGTCCGACAGGCTTCGACGGAACCAGGTGCCGTCGGGCGAACGCCCCTGGTCCGGCTCGTGGAGTTGCTGACGAAGGTGGAAGGGTTCAGCCCGCAGGAGGCCGCCGATATTCTCGCGATTGAGCCGGAGGCCCTCGACACACTGCAGACCGAGGTGGTGCGGCTCGCTTGCGGACTAGGCTGGGCCGACGTGCTCATCATCGAGGATGAGCCAATGATCTCGATGCAGATCGAGGCCATCGTGCTGGAGCTGGGCCATAAGATCACCGGCATGGCCGCGACGCAGAAGCAGGCCATTGCCGCCGCTCGCGTGAAACAACCCCAGCTGATCCTGTCCGATGTACAGTTGGCCGACGGTAGCTCGGGAATTGACGCTGTGCGCGAGATAACTCGTGAGCACCCGGCTCCTGTGATCTTCATCACGGCCTACCCAGAGCGGTTACTGACCGGAGAGACCACCGAGCCGCTGTTTCTGATCACCAAACCATTCGATAGCGATGCCGTCAAGGCGACGATCAGTCAGGCCTTGTTCCTCAGTTTTGGTGACGGTAGCTGAAGTTTTGTGAGCAGAAACGAGGACAAGACTATGAATGGTTGCGCAGCCGCTCACACCACAGGCAGCGCGGATTCGGCCGCGACAGCAAAGCTGAGCCCACAGTCGACCGCTATGGATGCAGAGAAATCTCATATCATCGAGCGATGGTTGGCGGTCGCCGTCAACTTGGTGCAGGCTAGACATGCCAATCTACTGACGTCGGAGCTTGAGCAGGCGAGCCCCTCATTTGGCCGCACCGACTTGTCTGTGGGAAAAATACTGCTCGAAAATCCGGCTTGTCTGGGCATTCCTCTACCTGCCTTAGAGGGTGTACGTCGTGGGAAGGTCGTCGTCTATGATCGAACCGGACGGGTGTGGACCGGTAGCGATGTGGCGGTCTTGGGCGAGGTGGCAAGTGCCCTGGCCGCCGCGCTCGGCGTGCTCGCTGAGAAGCAAAAGCGTGCCGTGCTCGAGTCCCAGCTGCGCGATCAGGTCGACATGTATCGCGCGCTGATTGAAGCTTCGGCCGAGATCGTCTGGAAGACGGATCCCCATGGAGCACCGATAGAGCCAAGCCCGACCTGGCAGAAATTCACCGGACAGAGCACCGAGGACTGGCTCGGATTTGGCTGGATGCAGGTCGTTCATCCAGAGGACCAGGGCCGCTTGCGTACTTTTTGGGCAAGAGGTGCCGTCGAGGGCAGGCCACAATCGATAGAGTACAGACTGCGCCATCACGCGGGAAGTTGGCATTGGATGCACGAGCGGGCCGTCCCCCTGCTCAGCGCCTCAGGTCAGCTCACAGGCTGGGTCGGGATGAGCTCTGATATCAACGAGCGCCGTAAGGCAGACGAGACGCTGCGCACCGGCGAGGCGCGGCACCGTGCGCTGGTCGAAGCGATGTCGGTGATGACGTGGTCTGCCGGGCCAGACGGTTTATTGACGGAGGGAACAGCCGACAAGTGGTGCGCCTTCACTGGCCAGTCGCTGGAGGATTGGCAGGCGAGGAAGTGGCTTCAGGTCGTGCATCCGGACGATTGCGATCGTGTTCGCCAACATTGGTTCCAGCATGGTGGGACACCAGCCGCGATCAAATACGAGTATCGTCTCTGGCACAAATCGGGCGAGTGGCGTTGGGTTCTCGAGCGGATCGTTCCGATGTACGATAGTCCACTCAGAACGTTGCAGGGATGGGTCGGCATGACCAGCGACATCCACGATCGCAAGAGCGTGGAGATCGCACGAGAGGAAAGCGAAAGTCGGTATCGAGCCCTGGTCGAGGCTTCGTCACAGGTCGTCTGGACGGCAGACGCCAATGGCCAATTCAACGAGGATTGCCCCTCCTGGCGTAACCTCACCGGCATCAGCAAGGAGGCTTGGCTGCGCAACGAGTGGCTCAACGACGTTCATCCTGACGACGCTCCAGCTTTATTGGCAGCCTGGAAAGCGGCATTGCAAGAAGGCACCGAGAGCGACTTGGAGTTCCGCGTGCGCAATCGGAACGGTGAGTGGCGCGACATCGCCGAGAAGATGGTTTCTTTGCGGAACGAGGCCGGTGGCGTTCAAGGCTGGGTCGGCATGTCCTGCGATGTCACCGAGCAAAAACTAGCGAATCTTGCGCGCGCTGACAGCGAACGAATGCTGCGGCAGGCCTTGAAGGCCGCCCACATGCTCGCCTGGACATGTGAGGTTAGCGCGGACAAGCTATCGCTATCGTGCCACGACGCCGAAGGATCCGGAATTGCCGGAGCCAACGAAAGTATGTCGGATCTGTTTGCGCGAATGGGACCGGCGGACACCGCCACATTACGCAACGCCATCCATCGCAGCGCCCAGATGGCACAACCCTTCGAGCTGGTGATGGCATTGACCGATCCCAGTGGAGTGGTGCGTTGGATCGGCATCCACGGGCAAGCGGACGTGAGCGCTGGCAGTCCCTCGGATGATCAGACAATACGGGGGAAGGGAGTGTTTCGCGACGTCACTGACAGCAGGAAGGCGGAGGAGAGCCGCAATCTGCTGGTCGGCGAGATCGCCCATCGTGGCAAGAACCTGCTCGCCATCGTGCAATCCATGGCCGGGATCACGATCAACGACAGTCGACCTGCCACCGAGTCACGCCGGATGTTTCTCGAGCGCCTTGCCTCGCTTGGCCGGTCGCACTCGATGCTCACGCAGCAGGACTGGGAAGGGGTGCCGATCGACGAGATCATACGCATGGAGCTGGCGAACCATGGCGACCGCGCAGCGATCGACGTAGCGCCTGTCCTCCTCAATCCCAGCTCGGCGCAGAACGTGGCACTCGTCACCCACGAGCTGGTGACGAATGCCGCCAAGCATGGCGCGCTTTCGGGGCGGACCGGTGGCGTCAGCGTTCGGGGCGAGCTCAGTGAAGCTTCGGACGGGCCGGTGCTCCGGTTCACGTGGCAGGAGCACGACGGTCCCATCGTCAAAACGCCAGAACGAACCGGGTTCGGATCGATGCTGCTGCGACGCCTCATTCAGGGCTTCGACACGGCAGGTGTCATCGAATATCGACCCGAAGGCATGTTCATCCAGGTCGACATGCCGCTTGATATGATCACCCCCAATCATGCTCGCCTAGACGCAGCAATTGGTCGGGCGCACTAAAATCCGTCCGGATAGTTCGCTAGTTTCATCTGCGGCCTTGTGATCGTTGCAAAGAAGGTCGACCTCGTCATGCTCGAACAGGCCATCGTTACCGGCAGCACAACCGGCCGCCTGCTGTTCAAAATGTTCGAGTCCATCCGTGAGTTCGAGCGCGACCTCATCAAGGCGCACGCCGCTGAGGGTATCACCCTTGCGAAAGCTGTGAGGGTCTGCTTGGCCCTCAATGAGCTGACCAAACTTGGTCCGCTTCGTCC
>JANNSW010000598.1:0-3369 GCA_031403055.1 Hyphomicrobiaceae bacterium
CTACCTCCGCGCGCTGCCGCATGTTTATGCGGCGCGTCCGGACGAAAATCTCGTGGGCTTCGGCTTGCTCGGCAAGTCGATCGATCTCGCACCCAATTATGCCCTGGCGCTCGCCCGCCGGGCGGCGGCGGCCGGCAACGACGATGCCGTTGCGCTGGCCCTTGCCGGTTTTGTCCTCGTGGCGGTAGGGCGCGACTATGGCGCCGGTCTCGACGCCGCGCGCCGCGCGGTCTAGCAGAATCCAGGCTCATGTTTCGTCAGCTTGATGTCGGGATCGGCGGTGGTCTGGAGCGACGATCTGGAGAACGGTCTCATCTTGTTGGAGCGGGCCATGACACTTGGTCCGCTCGATCCCAGCTTTTTCATGAATCTGGTGATGGTCGCAGCAGCCGAGCTCTGCCTCGGCCGAACCGAGCGGGCCCAGCGCTCGGCCGCTCTCAATCCCAATTGGGACTCGGCCTATTTGTTTCTCGCGGCCGCCTTTGCCAGGCTCGACCGCCTGGACGAGGCCCGGGCGGCGCTCGCGAGGTTCCTGGCGCAGTGGCCCGGTGCCACAGTCACGACACTCCGCAAGCGGCTGCCGTTTCGCAGCGGCTCGTCCTTCGACATGATCCTCGACGGCCTGCGCAAGGCGGGCCTGCCGGAATAAATGCTCGATTTTCAATGCAGAGGAGAACTTGATGCCCCTGAAAGTGATTGGCGCCGGGGTTGGCCGGACGGGAACCAACTCCCTCAAGCTCGCCATCAACCAATTGGGGCTGGGCCCCTGCCACCACATGCTGGAAGTGCGGCAGAACATGCCCGTGCACGTGCCGCTGTGGCAGGCGGCGGCGGACGGGAAGCCGGACTGGCAGGCGATCTACAAGGGCTATGAGAGTGCCGTCGATTGGCCGACTGCCGGCTTCTTCCGCGAGCTCCATGCCGCCTATCCGTCGGCCAGGTTCATCCTGAGCACCCGCAGCCCCGAAAGCTGGGTCGAAAGCTTCTCGGAGACGATCTACAAGGCGCTCGCCGGCAAGGATCAGGCCCCGCCGGAACTGCAGGAGTGGATCGCCATGGCTGGCCGTGTCATCGGCAGGACCGGCTTTCCTCTGGGCCTCGACGCGAGCGGTCTGAGAAAGGCGTTCATCGCCCACAACGAGGCGGTCACGGCGGCGATCCCCGCGAGCCAACTGCTCGTCTATCAGGTGAAGGACGGCTGGGAGCCGCTGTGCGCCTTCCTCGGCGTGCCCGTGCCCTCCGAGCCCTTTCCGCGCACCAACGACCGCATCGAATTCTGGGACCACGTGGCCGGCAAGGCGTGATGAGAGCGAGATGGTCGCCTCGAAGCCGGGAAACGTTGATTGGCCGGATATAAGGAAAGATCAGCCAGCCAGGGAATCGAGAATGCCGGCGAGCTCCTGGGGTTTCATGGTGAACACCGAGTGCTCCGAGGCAATCTCGATCGGGGTGACGCCAAGCGAGGCAGCGAACCCGCGCTGCCGTTCAGGGGGAATGATCTGGTCCTCGGTGCACAGGACATGGGTGCGTGGGACGTCGGGTATGCCCGTGCCAGGCCACGGCTGGCTCACCGCCTGCATGCCCTGTTTTCGCTGGGTCGCTCGCAGGAAGGCAAGATAGGCTTCACGCTGTTCCGGTGGCGCAAGCGAGGCGAGCAAGTCGAGATCGAAGGATCGTGTCCCATCGCCCTTGTCCATGGAGACCGACATGATCACCTGCTGCGTGGCGGGGCCCAAGGCATCATAGCCGGCATAAACATGATCTACTGTCACGTCTTGAGCTCGACCGAGCTCAAGACGCTGATGCGGCTCTCGTAGTGCTATCACGTGCCAGGGATGACGCCTGCACGCGAGTACGATATAAAATGCCAAAGACACCAGGGAGGAAGGAATGCTGACCTCGATCGCCGGAAAGTCCGTCATCGTCACCGGTGCCAGCAAGGGCATTGGCAAGGGTATCGCAGGGGTGTTTGCGCGCAACGGCGCCAGGGTGTTGATCGTCTCGCGTCATCTCGCCGAGGCCGAGGCCTCGGCCGCCGAGCTCAACGCCCAAGGCGGGCAGACGAAGGCTTTCTCGGCCGACGTGACGAAGCTCGCCGACATGCAGGCGATGGCGGAGAAGGCAGCCGACGAGTTCGGCGGCATCGACGTGCTGTGCGCCAATGCCGGCATTTACCCGCTGTCGAGGATCGAGGACATGTCGCCCGAGGAGTGGGACTCCGTCATGGCGACCAACCTCAAGGGCATGTTTCTGTCGGTGAAGGTGTGCCTGCCCTATCTCAAGCGCTCGAGCCAACCACGCGTGGTCCTGACCTCCTCGATCACCGGGCCAGTCACGGGCATCCCGGGCTGCACGCATTACGGCGCCACGAAAGCCGGCCAGCTCGGCTTTATGCGCACCGCCGCGATTGAGTTCGCCCGTAGTGGCATTACCATAAACGCGGTGCTGCCCGGCAACGTCATCACCGAGGGCCTGATCTCGCTCGGCGAGGAGTATCAGCGGACGATGGCCGCCTCGGTGCCGCTCGGCAAGCTTGGCACCGTCGAGGATATCGGCTACGCGGCCTTGTTCCTCGCCTCCAAGGAGGCGGGCTACATCACCGGCCAGACCATCATCGTCGACGGCGGTCAGATCTTGCCGGAGAGCTTGGACGCGCTGAGGGCATAGCTCGAATGCGAGACCGGCCGGCGCTGTTGGCGCCAGCCGGCCTCTCGTGGCCACCATGCGATCGGCGGCGGCTCAATCGTTGTCGCCGCCACCGTGGCCGCTGTGGTCTCCCCCGAGCCCAATCCGCCACCGCTATTGCCGCTTCGACCTTTGCCGCTCATGCTGTTGCTGCCTTTGCCGTTGCTCGCAGCTCTACGTGCCTCGCCCGTGAACGCTTGCTTGCGGCGCTTGATGGGGTTCGGGGAGCAACGGAACAGGATTACTAGTGTTCTGACTCATTCATTTAGTACTCTAAATGAATGGCCAGCCCACTAGTCAACTCTTTGTTTGTGTTCCGGGTTTCCATTCATTGATCCAGCTTCGCCGGAATCGAATGAATGGGCTGGAACACTAGGTAAGCCCTCCTCCCAGGGTCAGCCGGGATGGGGGTCGTTGAAAAGACCGGATTTTTTCGGTAGCAATAGACGCCTGCAAAGACCTCGACTTGTGCGAGAATTTTTGCAGTGACCGTCGAAAAATCATGCCTTGACAATGACTTAGAGCGTTACCTAGTTTTCTGGGTCCGTTGCTAGTGCGCCGGCAAAACCGGCAAGGAGTAGATGGTGCAAGTCCATCACGATGAGAGAGTAGCGATCTGCATCGACCCCGAGTCATGCGCAGTGGCCCGCGAGGGCCTCGGCGAAGCGTTGACAGGGGAGCACA
>JANNSW010000599.1:0-4798 GCA_031403055.1 Hyphomicrobiaceae bacterium
GGATCCGAGGTTGACGCGCCGCGACGTGCTGGCCGGCGGTGGTGCGGCGGCCCTGCTGATCGCCGGCGGCCGGCCCGCGCTCGCCCTTTCGACGCCTGCCACCCTGATCGAGGCCCGTGCCGGTTCCGCCCAATTGCTGGCGCCCGGCAAGCCCAGCACGCCGGTCTGGGGGTTCGAGGGAATCTCGCCTGGCCCCGTGCTGCGTGTGAAGCAGGGCGACAGCCTCAACGTCCACCTCATCAACCGATTGCCACAACCGACCACGATCCACTGGCACGGCATCCGCATCGACAACCGCATGGATGGCGTTCCCCACTTGACGCAGCACGCGGTCGAGCCGGGCGCCAGCTTCGACTATCGCTTCACCCCGCCTGACCCTGGAACCTTCTGGTACCACCCCCACGAGCGCTCCTACGAGCAGGTGGCGCGTGGTTTGTTCGGGGCTCTCATCGTCGAGGAGCGTGAGCCGCCCTTCGCGGACCAGGACCTCGTCCTCGTCATCAACGACTGGCGGTTGACGGGCGATGGCGCCTTCCACGAAAAATCGCTCGGCTCTGCCCACGATCAGTCCCATGCCGGCCGGCTCGGCAACGTGCTGACGGTCAATGGCAAGCCCTCCCTCGAGCATCCGGTGGTCCGCTTCGAGCGGCTGCGGCTGCGCCTCGTGAACGCCTCGAGCGCCCGGGTGCTGCGCCTCGCGTTGGAGGGCGCAACCGCTCGCCTCATCGCCATCGACGGCCAACCGGTCGGGCCGACCTCCTCCTATAGCGGCGATCTGGTGCTCGGCCCCGGTAACCGCGCCGACCTGATGCTCGATGTGCTGGGCGAGCCGGGCAGCGCCATCGTGCTCGCGGAGATCAGTAAAGGGCGCCTGGAGCTCGGCCGCCTCACGGTCGGCAGGCAAGCGTCGGCGCGAGCTGAGCCGGTCGCGGCACCGATCGCGCTTCGGCCCAATCTCCTCAGCGAGCCGAGCCCTGCGAATGCGCTCGACGCCGCGCTGCTGATGGAAGGCGGGGCGATGAGCGAGACCGACATGGCGGTGACGAAGCGGCCGGGTCCCTACTGGACCTTCAATGGCGTGGCCGGCATGGGCGAGCAGCCGCTGTTTGCCGCGCGCCGTGGCCAGACCGTGCTCGTGGGGATGCGCAATGCGACGGCCTGGCCGCACTCGATGCACTATCACGGCCACCACTTCCGTGTCATCGCCCGCTCGGGCGGCGGGCGCATCGACCCCTATTGGTGGGACACGATCCTGATGGCACCGCGCGAGGAGATGACGATCGCCTTCGTCGCCGACAATCCGGGCAAGTGGATGATCCACTGCCACATGCTCGACCACCAGGCAGCCGGCATGGATACCTGGTTCGAGGTCGGGGGATGACGATACGCCCCGCCGCCGTTTACCAAACCGGCGGCGGAGGCGTGATCCGCACGCGGAAATGGCCGATGGTCCTCACCGAGAAGCACTGGCGCGGCACGGCGCCATTGCCCGTAGGGCGCCAATGACGAGGAGATGCCGCGATGGCAAGGACAGTGAAGCCGAAGGCTGCAAGCACACCCCGCAAGACGACGCCCCGCAAGGCCGCACCCCGCCAGGCGCCCTCGCGAAAAGGCTTCGAGCGCGCCGCGCTGACCCTCGGTGGCGCCGGCATCAATGGCGATATCCGCCTGATGAATGCGGACGGCAAGCCCTGCGTCCTGATCGATGGCGGCAACAGCAATCTGGTGATGGGCGGGCAAGGCAGCCAGGGCGACCTGACGCTGCTCAACACCAAGGGCCTGGAGACGGTCCATATCGACGGCGGCGAAGGCAACCTCACGCTCGGCGGCTCGGGCTCGCAGGGTGACATCACGCTCGTCAAGCCCAACGGCCAGCAGACCGTCCACATCGATGGCGGCAATGGCAACATCACGCTGGGCGGCAACGGCTCGGAAGGCGACATCGCCCTCCTCAACACCAAGGGCAAGCAGACCGTCCACATCGACGGCGGCAACGGCAACATCACGCTCGGCGGCAACACCTCGCAGGGTGACGTGACGCTGCTCAACACCAAGGGCGCCCAGACCGTCCATATCGATGGCGGCGAGGGCAACCTCACGCTCGGCGGCTCGGGCTCGCAGGGCGACATCGGGCTGCTCGATCCCAAGGGCCGCCAGACCATTCACCTCGACGGCGGACAGGGCAATATCCACCTCGGTGGCAATGGCTGCGAAGGCGATCTGCTGCTGCGCGACGAGCACGGTGAGCAGACCATCCACCTCGACGGTGGCGAGGGCAACGTCACCCTCGGCGGCAAGGGCCACGACGGCGACATCACGCTCAAAACCTCGGACGGCACCATCCGGGTCGAGCTCGAGGGCCACGAAGGCTCGATCCGCGCCATGGATGCGAGCGGCCGGCCGACCGTCCAGATCTCGGGCGAGCGGGGCGAGATCCTCGTCAAGGGCAAGGCGCTGCAGGCAGCGGACTACGTCTTCGCCGACGGCTATCGCCTGCTGCCGCTCGGCGACCTCAGGGAGTTCATCGCCAGGCGCTGCCAGCTGCCGGGCATGCCGGCCGGTGTCGCCATCGAGACCGAAGGCATCGATCTCGCGGATTTCTCCATGCGCCTGCTGGCGAAGATCGAGGAGCTCACCCTCTACCTGCTCGAGCAGGATCGCCGCCTCAGGGAGCTCGAGGCGAAGGGGTGATACCAAGTCAAGCTGTTCGGCTCCCGCTTTCCCGGCCGAAGGCGAGCCATTGGATGGCGAAAACCAGGGACACGAAAACCAGGGACAGTATCCAGATTTTCCTTCCTCTCATCCCTTCTTCGGCCGCCCCCACGGCTAACGAGCCATGAAATCAGTATACTGTCCCTGGTTTCCGACCGCGTCAGCGGCCGGCCGCGTGTTCGGCAACGGCGTTCCGTTCTGGGCAAAGCTCGCGGCGTCGAACCATCCCGATGTTTTCAGCGCATCGAACATCGTTTTCAATCCGCCTGTAAGCGGATCGGTGAACAACGACTGAGGAATGTTGTGATTACCGGCAAAGGTGACCCATTTGCCGTTGAGCATGAATTGCGGAAGTCGGACTGAGCCGTCGAATCCCTGGACAGGGCTGGATGTGGTCGTCATGAGCAATCCCCGGTGCGATGTCTGAAAGCGAAACGCAACAGGAACTGATCTCTTTGATTACTACTTGACGATACACTTCACGAACCGCCAGCCCTCGGCCCCGATGTCCTCAAGCCTAGCAACCAGCTCGTCCGAGGTGAAATGATTGGCCCAAAGGGGGTCCCCCCCCCCCCCACTCGCTTTATGCCTTGTCGCCAGAAATGCGCCCCTATAATCTTCGATCGATCGAGAGTAATTTTGGGTAGGAACGGGGAGAGAGCTGTGTATGGGATTTTATTCTCAATCCCCTTTAGCGGGCCTGAGAACTTCGATTCCTCGAAGACCACCGCATCAATGACGCGCGAGGTATGCAGCAGATAGTACTGGTAGGGCACATGCTTCTTGCTGCCGTGCTTCAGCACGTTGATCGGAATGAAGTCGTGCAGGCCCGGCTCGAGCGCTTCGATGATCGACTTGACTCTCTCGCTCACCTGCCAAGGTCCGAGATCGTCGCCGAAGATGTCGGGAATGTCCCGATCCTTCCCGTACTGCGTGCAACCCACATTGTAGGGATCCGGCGTCATGGCGCGCATGGCGTCCGTCAGCGGCTCCCCATTTGCAATCGGAATGAAGAATTCCCTGGCCAACGGCCCTTTCACCGGATCGGCAAAGTCCGCTTTTGTGCTGGCCATGTCGGCAGGACCATGCAGCAGCTGGAGGACGTCCGTTCTTCGAATCCAGTAAGCCATGGCGTTCTTCCTTTTCGCCTACAGTCTCTTGATCTCTTTGCCGGCGTTCGTGACAGTCAGAAATCTGACCTCCCGCCCCCCAAACACCTTCTCCTTCAAGTCCCTCACCATCTCCTCCGCTCCCCCAAACGGCGCGATGGCCTCGACGACCCAGACCTGGTCGCCGGACTTCCAGTCCTGCGGCCGGAGCCTGGTGACGCCCTGAGCGAGGCGCTCTGCGACCTCTTCGGACGCATGCGCCCAGAAGAGCACGCCGACGGGGCGGTTCTCGGCGTAGAAGATGCGGAACTGCTGCTGGAGGACGGGCGCCATCACCAGCCATTCGAGGTCGGCGATGAAGAGCTGCTTGTGGAGGGGCGACTGGCTCATCAGCCAGACGATCTCGCCCAGGACCTCGGAGACCTTCTTCGCGTGCCCCTCGGGCGCCGCGTGCTTGAAGATCGAGCCGCCGTTGGCATTGCCCGTCTCAGGCGCTGCCGCGGTGCCGTCGCCGGCCCGCAGGGTCTTCACCGTCATCGCCATGGCTTGATCCTCCTTCTGAATGCCATCATGTCGCCGCGCCGGTTCGCCGGCGGGAACGTTCGGTGCTGCATGCAACGATAACACCACGACTGCCACGTCCAGGAAAGCAACATGCCCCCCCTTGACGCGACGGCATGCGGCACCAGTACGTCGGGCGGAATAGGCCGCAGGCCGTTTTCCGCCGTGCGGGGCCTGTTCCGTCCTCGGCCGAGGCGTGATATTCCGTACCTATGCCCAACGATCGCCGCTGGCGCGAGCCGGGCGCCACCTGGTTCTTCACGGCCAATCTCGCCGAGCGGGGTGGGGATCGCCGAGCCGGATTGGGATCTCGCGGATGAGCCGATCTCGTTCGGGGAGCTCGATGATGGCGACGACTGTTGGCGGAATACGGCCTTCGGCCTATTCCGCCCTACGTGGTCGGCGGTGCGGAGGAG
>JANNSW010000600.1:0-7958 GCA_031403055.1 Hyphomicrobiaceae bacterium
GTCGTCCTTTCGTAGTCGCCGGTGCAGCAAGCATTGGGGTTTGGATACCTGTATACAAGCATGCTAGAGATGGCTCGCCAATGCCATCTCCCAACGAACCGCGGATGCAGCCACCAGGTTCCCCAGCATGAAACAGTCGTCTTCAACCAGGGTCAAGGAGCCGACATCGGCGGAAGCCGAGGCCTATGCCTACGTGCTGAAGCGCATCCGAGCGGGTGAGCTGAAGCCGGGGGCACGGCTGCGCGCCGAGGACATCGCGACCCAGATCGGTATGAGCCGGATGCCGGTGCGAGAGGCCTTCCGGCGGCTCGACACCGAGGGCTATGTGACAATCCGGCCCAATCGCGGCGCGATCGTCACCGACCACACCTTCGAGGAGATCCAGGAGCTGTTCGAGATCCGCTCCGTGCTGGAGGGGCTCGCGACGCGGCTCGCAGTCGAGCAGATCGGACCGCCCGAGATCGAGGAGATGCGCGAGCTGTTGCGCCGCATGCGCAAGGGTCAGAAGAACGCGGAGGACTGGCTCTCGCGGCATTGGGCGTTCCACGAATACATCTGCTCGCTGAGCGGCCGCCAACGCCTCGTCCGCGAGATCGAGCGGCTGCACGCCGCGCTCGAGCCGTTCTTGCGGCTCTGGTTCTTCCACGCCAACCGGCCGGTTGTCGCGATCAGGGATCACCAGGAGCTGATGAATGTGATCGAGACGGGCGATGCCGCCAAGGCGGAGGCCGCCATGCGCGAGCACGTTCTCATCACCGCGCCCCGCATCATCGAGTTTCTGCAGCGCCGCGACGACACCTGAAGGCGCGGCCTCCTCAACTCGACGCGCCAGCACCAAGTCGCGGATAGAGCGTGCGTAACCGCTCATAGCTCTCGCGCCACAACCGATACTTGTGATCGAGCGCGGCGACAGCGTGCGCCCGTGGCTCGAATACCTTGCCGCGAGCGACGTAGCGCGCAATCTCGCTCCAGTCGCCGATCGCTCCAACACCGACGGCCGCAACGAACGCGGCTCCCAGCGACGAGCCCGGATGGCGGTCGATGCGCGTGACCGGGCGGCCGAGCGCATCGGCCGCGATCTGCAACCAGAGATCGCTCTTGGCGCCGCCGTCCGCGGCAAAGACCCGCTCGACCGGCAATCCCGCTTCCGCGAATACCTCGACATGGTGGCGAAAGCCGAAAGCCACCCCTTCGAGCGCTGCCCGCCAGACATGGCGCAAATCGTGATGCAGACCGAGCCCGACGATGGTGCCGCGGGCATAGGGGTCCATCAGCGGGGTCTTCTCGCCGAGCACATAGGGAAGGAACAGCAGCTCGCTTTCGGCGGCGATCCCGGTGGCGCGCAGATCGAGCCATTCGTGCAGGCTCTTGCCGGCTGCGCGTGCGGCGCCAGCCTCGCCGCCTGCCCAGTTGCGTGCGATCCAATTCAGCAGGCTGCCCGAGGCCGCCATGCAGCCATTGGGAAACCAGAGTCCCGGCACGATGTGGTGATCGATGAAGAGGCGCCGGTCGGTGACCGGCCGGTCAGAGGACAGCAGAATGTCGCCGGCGCCGCCGAGCTTGATGACGAGGTCGCCGTTGCGCGAGGCGCCACAGACGAAGGCAGACGCCACGTGATCCGCGCAGCCAGCGACGACCGGTGTCCCTACCGCGAGGCCGGTATGGGCGGCGGCGGCGACCGTGATGCTGCCGACGACCTCATGGCTCTTGCGGATCGGGGGGAGCAGCGAGCGGTCGAGACGGCCGAGCGCGATCAGCCGGTCGTCATAGCCGCCGCTCGCGAGCCGCACGAAGCCGGATTCGAGCGCCCAGTTGTGCTCGACCTGCAGCGCACCCGAGAGCCGGTAGGTGATCACATCCGAAGCGCCGAGCAGTGTTCGCGCGGCGCCGAGCACGTCCGGCTCGTGCCGGCGCAGCCACATCAGCTTGGGGCCGACCAGTTGCTGGCTGTAGCCGGTGCCGGTCAGCTCGAGGAGCTCGGCCTCGTCCATGCCCTGCCTGAATTCCGCCAGCTCGGACGTTGCCCGCGCGTCGTTCTGCTGGATGCTCCGCCTGAGGACCCGGCCTCGATCGTCGAGCAGAATGACCGCCGGCAACATGCCGGTGACGCCGGCGCCGGCAATCGCGCCTGGCTTGATGCGGGCCTTGGCGATGAGCGCCCGGCAGATCTCCCCGACGTTGCCCCACCATTCCTCGACCTCCTCCTCCGCCCAGTTGGCGTGGTCGCAGTGGAGGGTTGCCGGCCGGCTCTCGACGGCGAGCGTGTTGCCCTGGGCATCGATCAGGATGCCGATCGTCGAGGTCGTGCCGATATCGAGGCCGAGGAAGAGGGGCATGACGTTGCGGGAATCCTATCGCCGGATTGTGCGCACCTTGTCCATGAAGCGCGCGACTCGGGCTGGATCGACGGCGTTCCAGGTGTTGCCGCCGAGCTTGAACGTGGTGCCGACCACGGCACCGTCGGCGATGCCGAGGATGGCCTCGACCGTCTCGGGCCGGACGCCGGTGTTGGCGAGCACAGGCGTATCGGGCAAGGCCTCCTTGGCGGCGCGCAGATCGGATGTTTCTGCCGACTGGCCGGTCATGGGGCCCGAGACCAGCACGACGTCGGCGAGCGAGGAGAAGACCGCACTCTTGGCTCTCAGCGCAATGTTGCGGCTGCCGAGCGGGGAAGCAAACTCGGCATTGATGTTGAACAGCAGCTTCAGGTCGGCGCGGCGGGAATCGGCGCGCAGCCTGAGTGCGGCGGCCGCGTTGGGCTCCCACAGCCCCATGTCGCTCTCGTAGAGGCCGGTGAAGATCTCGCGGGCAAAGCGTGCCCCGCTCGCAACCGCGATTGCGACGGTGGCGACCGGATCCCAGAGATAGTTGACGCCGAACGGCACCTTGATGAGCGATTTCAGCTCGCCGACCGCAAACGCGAACGCCGCCAGCGTGACGGGCGAAGCCTGCAGCAGGTAAGGCCGGTCGCCCTCGTTGCCGAACATGACGCAATCGACCCCGCCCGCCTGCAAGGCCTCGATGTCGGCGGCCGCCAGATCGACGATGCGCTGCATGCCGCCATCGGCCACATAGAGTGGCGAGCCTGGCAGCGGCTGGAAATGCACCATCGCGATGATCGGTTTCGCACTTCCGAAGGTCTCTTTCAGCATCTCGATTTTCTCGCTTGTTGCCAGCTCAACCGAGGCGCGGGCGCGGCAGGGCGCGACCGGTCCCTGCGTCGAACACGTGGATCTGGTTCAAATCGTAGTGGAGCGTCAGACTGGACTCCGGCGCCGCCGTGAACTCGCGCGGCATGCGGATCAGCACTTCGGGGCCACCGCGCCCGCCGAGCTCGGCGACGAGGATGACCTCGGGCCCGAGCGTCTCGACAGCGATCGTCGCGACGGGCACGGGCAGCGTTGCGGCTCCGCGCGCGGTGAGGTGGAAATCTTCCGGCCGCAAGCCCAGCGTCACGTCCCTGCCGGCATGACTGGCATAGGCGCTGGCAAGTGCATCTCCGAGCGCAAGCGAAACGGCGCCGGCTTTGGCCGCGAGCCGTCCGCCCTCGGCCTCGAGGCGCGCCTTGATGAGATTCATGGGCGGGCTGGCGAGGAACCCCGCAACGAAGATGTCGGCCGGATTGCGGTAGACCTCCATCGGCTTGCCGACCTGGACGATCACACCATCCTTCATGATGCAGATGCGCTCGCCCATGGTCATCGCCTCGACCTGGTCGTGGGTCACGTGGACGATGGTGGTGCCGAGCTTGCGGTGCAGCTTGATCAGCTCCGTGCGCATGGAGGCACGCAGCTTGGCGTCGAGGTTCGACAACGGCTCGTCGAGCAGGAAGGCCTTGGGCTCGCGCACCAAGGCCCGGCCGAGCGCGACGCGCTGGCGTTGGCCGCCCGAGAGGTGCGCGGGCTTGCGGTCGAGCAGCTCGCCGATACCGAGCATCTGGCTGATGGCGCCGATCCGCCGCTCGATCTCGGGCGCCGGCACGCGCCTCAGCTTCAGGCCGAAGCCCAGATTGCCGCGCACCGTCATGTGCGGATAGAGCGCGTAGTTCTGGAACACGATCGCGATGTTGCGGTCGGCCGGGTCGACGTCGTTCAGCCGCTCGCCATCGATCCTGAGCTCGCCCTGGGTGATGGTCTCGAGTCCGGCGATCATACGCAGCGTCGTCGACTTGCCGCAGCCCGAGGGGCCGAGCAGGATCATGAATTCCCCGTCCCTGATGTCGAGCGAGATGTCGCGCACGGCACCGACGCCGTTCGGGTAGGTTTTCGTCACGCGGTCGAGCTCGATACGGCCCATGAGTGTTCCCTGGCGAGCGCCCGTCTCAGGCGAGCGAGCGCATGTAGCGGTAGAGATAGCCGGTGAGGCCCAGAATGATCGCGAGCAGCAGCACCGACATGGCGGAGGCAAGACCGATGTCGAGGCTGACGAAGGCTGTACGGTAGATGAAGTAGGAGACGAAGTCGGTCGAGACGCCCGGCCCGCCACGCGTCATGATGTAGATGAGGTCATAGGTCTTGACGGCGAAGATCAGCCGGATCAGCAGCGTCACGATGATGACCGGGCGCATCAACGGCAGCGTGATGTGCCAGAAGCATGCGACCGCGGAAGCTCCGTCGACCCGGGCCGCCTCGTAGGGCTCGCGCGGTAGTGCCGAAAGCCCTGCCAGCAGCAGCACGATCATGAACGAGACCTGGTGCCAGATATCGACGAGCACGATCGTCCAGATGGCGATCTTGGTGTCGCCCAGCCAGTTGACCGCACCGATCCCCGCCAGGCTCAGCAGATAGTTCACGATGCCGAGCTGGGGGTGCAGGAACATGCGCCAGATCAATCCGACGATGACGGGGTTCATCAGCAGCGGGCAGAGCAGGATCGCATAGTAGATCGGCTTGAAGCGCTCGACCTCGTTCAGCATCAGGGCGACGAGAAATCCGAGCAGGAACTCGAGCAGAACCACTGCGGCAACGAAGAACGCGGTCAGTCGCAGCGTATGGCGGAACTCAGCGTTGGCGGCGGCCTTCTGGTAGTTCCGCGCGCCGGTGAAATGGTCGAAGCTGGGCGCAATCAGCGTGTACTCGTGCACGCTCGTCCACAGCGCCCAGAGGATCGGGAACAAAATCACGATGAACAGCACCAGCAGGCCCGGCGCCGAGATGGCCCAGCCGAAGCGACGATCGCGGGAGTCGACAGAGGGGGCGGACATGGAAGCCTGGTCAAGCGAGAGGCACTCCCTCTCCCCGCTTGTGGGGAGAGGGCTGGGGCAATGTAGGTTGGGTCGAGGAACGAGTCCCAACATCTGCGGGCAACCGATCGATGCGCGCAGTGTTGGGTCGCGCTGCGCTTGACCCAACCTACTTGAGCTTCCCGTCCTTCTTGGCGAGCTCGGTCATCTCGGCCTCGACCGCGGCAAGTGCGTCGGTCGCCTTCTTCTCGCCGGCGACGACGAGGGAGAGCTCGCGGCCGAGCACCTCCACGAGTTGGGGCGTGTAGGTGAAGACCGGGAAGTTGTGGCTCGTCAGCAGCATCTGCTTGAGCGCCTGCGCGTAGGGGTACTTCTTGTTGACCTCGGCATCGTCGAACACGTCGGTGCGGGTTGGTGAGCCGCCCTGCAGTGCGCGTTTCACGGCGACATCCTTGGATTCAACCCACTTGATGAACTCCCAGGCGACATCTGCGTTGTTGCTCGACTTCGGGATCGCCCAGCCCCAGGCGCCGTTCAGGCTGGCGCCCTTGCCGGCTTCCTGGCCCGGCACGGCCATGATCTCGGCCTTGCCGACAACCGCGGAGGCCGAGGCGTCATCGACCTTGGGCCGGAAGAAATTGTAGGTGATGTAGCTGTAGGCCTTGCCCTGGGCGAAGACGTTGAACGCCTCATCGAACGAGAAGCTCGCCGCTCCCGTCGGGCCGAACTTGGCGATGTTGTTGGCATACTGCTCGATCGCAGCGACGCCGGCTGGCGTATTCAACGTCGGCTTCCAGTCCGCCGTGTGATACTCCCCGCCATTGGCAAACAGGTAGTTCGACCACTCCATGGCGATCGGGTCGGGGCGCAGGCCCTGATTGACGACGCCATAGTTGCCGTCCTTGGTGAAGAACTCGACCTGCTTCAGGTACTCGCCCCAGGTCTTGGGCACGCCCAGATCCATGCCGGTCTTGGCCTTGAAGGCTTGCCTGTTGGCCGCGTCCTCGAGCAGGTCCTTCCGGTAGAGCATGCCCATGGCGTAATTGTAGAACGGCAGCATGTAGGTGACGCCCTCCACCTGCATGACGAGGTCGCGCATGGGCGGCACATAGACCGAGGTATCGAAGCCGTCCTTCTTGATCCGCTCGTCGAGCGGCTGCAGCCAGCCGGCCTTGGTGAACTCGCCGACCCAATAGAAGTCGACGACGATTGCCGTGTAGGAGCCCGACCCCGCCACCAGCTGCGGCACCAGCTTGGTGTGCATCTCGGCGTAGTTGACGACCTCGAGATTGACCTTGTGGCCGGTCGCCTTCTCGAACTCGGGGATCAGCGACTTGACGTACTCGGTATCGGGCACGCCTTCCATCAGGATGTTGATATCGGCGGCATTGGCCGGCGTCGAGCACCCGAACGCCACGGCGACTCCGATCAGCAGTTTTCTCATCATGGGCTTCCTCCTTTGTTTTTGGCGAGGTGGCGAATAGCGAATAGCGAGTAGGGAAAAGGCTTCCTTTGAATTTGTACAATTTCCTATTCGCTACTCGCCATTCGCTACTCCCTCCTTTTCTACTTCAACGCCCCCAGCGACAGCCCCTTGATCAGGTGCTTGCGCAGGAACGGCAGCAGCACGAGCACGGGCAAGAGCGATACGACAGTTGCCGCGGCGAGTGGCGCAATCTCGACGCCGGCATGCGTCTCCAGACTCGCAAGCCCGACCGGCAGCGTCTGCGTGCCCGGTCCCGACAGCACCAGCGCGAACAGGAACTCGTTCCACGACAGGATGAAGCCGAGCAGGCCCGCGGCGAGAATGCCTGGTGCCGCGACCGGGACGGCGATCTTGCTGAAGGCCTGCCAACGCGTCGCACCATCGACGCGGGCCGCTTCCTCGAGGCGCGCGACGTCGCCTTCGAAGAAAGAGACCAGCATCCAGGCCAGGAACGGCAGGCAGATCGTCAGATGCGCGGCGATCAGCGCGATCCGGCTCTGCATCAGCCCGGCGACCAGGAACAGGGCGAACAGCGGCAGCACCAGGATGATGGGCGCCAGCATCTGGCTGGCGAGCAACCCAAGCCGCAAGCCGGCGCCGCCCGTATTGAAGCGGGCGAACGCATAGGCGATCGCGGTCGCGAGCGGCAGCGCGATCGCGGTCGTGGCCAAGGCAACGACGAACGAGTTCGCAAACCAGGTGACGAAAGGGTACTTGGTGAAGACGTCGACATAGTTGAAGAGGCCGAGGCGGCCGATCTCGGGTGGGATCTTGTAGGCGGTCAGCTTGTCGGTCAGCGACACGCGCACGATCCACAGCAGCGGCAGCAGGATCATCAGCGAAAACGCCGTCAGCACCGTGTGCGGCACGCCAGCACGAACGAGCCTCGCCGCCCTCATCGCCATCAGTCCATCCTCACGCCGCCGGAGACGTTCAAGGCTTCCCCCGTGATGAAGCCCGCGAGGTCGCTGGCGAGAAACAGCACGGTCTTGGCCACGTCGTGGGGTGTCTCGAGCCGGCCGAGCGGGGTCTGCGCGACATAGTCGGCCACCACGGCAGCGCTGGAGATGCCGCGCAAGCTGGCCTCCCATTCGACCTCGCGGCTCTGCATGCTGGTCGCAACGAACCCCGGGCAGACGCAGTTGACCCGAATGCCGTGCGGGGCCATCTCGCGGGCGAGCGCTTGCGTGAAGCCGACGACGGCGAACTTGGATGCCGAATAGTGCGCGAGCCAGGGGGCGCCCCACTTTCCCGCCAGCGAGGCCGTGTTGACGATCGTGCCCTTGGTGC
>JANNSW010000601.1:0-9090 GCA_031403055.1 Hyphomicrobiaceae bacterium
AACGGCAGCTGCCGTCGCCTGCTCGTGGCTGGCGTCGCGCCAGCTGTGCAGGTAGCAGATGGCGACGGCTTCGACTTGCTCGGCCGCGAGCGCATCGATGGCCGCGGCGAGCGAGGCCGGATCGAGCGCGACCTCGACCCGTCCGTCCGCCCGCATGCGCTCGCGCACGCCAAGCCGGCGATGACGCGGCACCAGCTGCTCTGGCGGGGCGATGCGCAGGTTGTAGCGGTCGTCCTTCAGGCCTTCGCGCATCTCCAGGATGTCGCGATGCCCTTCCGTCGTCAGCAGCCCGACCTTGGCGCCCTTCTGCTCCAGCAGGGCGTTGGTCGCGACGGTGGTGCCATGCACCATGCGGGAGGTGCGTGCGAGCAACTGGGCGCGCTCCAGGCCCAGCATCGCAGCCAGCAAGCCGAGCCCCTCCATGACGCCGAGCGACTGGTCGGCGGGCGTGGATGCGGACTTGGCAAGCGTCACCTCGCCCGTCTCGTCGACGGCGACGAGATCGGTGAACGTGCCGCCGACGTCGATCCCGATGCGGTACATCGCTCAGTCCTCCCCAGACGCGACGAAGCCCTGCTGCCGGTCGTGCATTCTCGCCTGGCTTTCGCGCTTTTCCGGTGGGCCCCAGCCCCCGCCGCCGCCCGAATGGGCGTGCAGCACGACGCCGGGCTCGAGCACGATGCCGACCTCCTTGGTCTTCAGTGGCCGGTCCGCCGCGCCGGCAACCGCCAACCAGTAGTGGTGAGGCACACCATCCTTGCCCCCGAGCAGTCCACAGGCGCCATGCCGGATGCCGTCGCCCGCCGTGTTGCCCACGGCCGCCGCCGCCGTCTCGATTGCCAGCTCGAGCTCGACACCGGGCCCGCCGCGGAAGCGCCCATCCCCGCCACTGTCCGGCCGGAACTCGTGCCGGCGGAAGAACAAGGGAAAGCGCACCTCCTGCACCTCCAGACTACCGAACTTGATGCCTCCGGCCGCCTGCCATTCCCCCGCGCCCGGCCAGCCGTCGCCGGCGGGCGAGGCGCCCCCGCCCGGGCGCGCCTGGAACAGATGCCAGATGAAGGGTTTGTGCGTTCGCGGATCGGTACCCTGGATGGCGATGCGGAACCGCCGTCCCCAGCCTGCCATCACCCGATCGGGGCAAGCCGGCGCCAGCGCCCGCATGATCGCCTCGATGATCTCCTGGCCGCAATGGTTGGTGCAGAGCGTGACGGGCGCGCCGGGCTTGGGCCAGACGATCGTGCCCTCTTTCAGCGTGACCTTCAGCGGCCGGAACGCGCCATCGTTCTTGGCGGTATCGGGGTCGATCAGGTAGGCGAGCGCGACCACGACCGCGGACTGCGTATTGGCATAGGACGAGTTGACGAAGCCGCGCACTTGCGGATGGCTGTCGGAGAGGTCGACCTCCAGATCGCTGCCGCGCTTGGTCACGCGGGCGCGGATATGGATGTCGTTGACGCCGTGGCCGTCGTCGTCGAGGAAGGCTTCGCCCTCGTAGACGCCGTCCTGCCAGCCGGCGATCACCGCGCGGACCTGACGCTCGGAGCCGTCGAGCACGGCTTCGATCGCAGCATGTGCTGTGGGCGACCCGAATTCGCCCAGCAGCTCGCCGAGCCGGCGCTCGCCAACACGGGCCGAGCCGATCATGGCCGCCAGATCACCGCGGAAGTCGCGCGGGTGGCGCACGTTGAGGACGATCATCTCGTAGACGTCCTCGCGCCGGACGTCCGCGTCGTAGAGCTTCAAAGGTGGAATCCGGATGCCCTCCTGGAAGATCTCCGTCGCCGCCGCGTTGTAGGCGCCGTGCGTCGCCCCGCCGATGTCGCTCTGGTGCGAGCGATTGATCGACCAGAACACGTGCCGCTCGCCATCGAACACCGGCACGAACACGGTCAGGTCCGGCAAATGGTTGCCGCCGCGATAGGGGTCGTTCAGCAGATAGACGTCGCCGGGCCGGATCGAGCCCTCGAACATCTCCTGCACCGAGCGGGCGGCAAAGGGCAGCGCGCCCACATGAATTGGCACATGCTCGGCCTGGGCGATGAGGCGGCCCTTGGGGTCGCAGAGCGCGGTCGAGAAATCGCGGCTGGAGTTGAGGATCTGCGAGTACGCCGTGCGCAGCATCGCTTCCCCCATCTCCTCCACGATCGAGCGCAGCCGGTGCTGGACGACGGAGACGGTGACCGGGTCGACGGTGGGCGCAGGCGATGAGCGGGTGTTCTCTTCGGTCATGGTAAGAGTTGATCTCAGGTTGTGTGCGGCCCGGGAATGGAAAGTGGTCAATCAGGTTTTGACGACGTGACCAACATACGAAACGTCTTCCCGGCCAAGACCGGGATCCATGCGCGCCTTCTCACAGACAGCTTCCCGTCGTGGGTGCCGGCCGTCCATGCGACGCATGGCTCCACCATGACCGCCGGCATGACGGATAGAGGATCGAGACCAGTGTCAACTGTACAATCCAGATTGTCAGTTCAGCTCCCGCTCCGGCGGCGGCGTGTCCGCGGACTCGCTCTCCACCTCGCCGTCCTCCTCGGTGTCGGCATGGCCCGCAACCGCATAGCGACCGCCGAGCCAGCGTCCGAGGTCGATCTCGGCGCAGCGCTTCGAGCAGAATGGACGCAACGCCAACACGGTCGGCTTGCCACAGATCGGGCACTTGGCGCCTCGACCGCGCTCGGCGTCGTTGCTACTCGGCATCGGCCTCGCCGAATTTCAGCCAATTGAAGTAGACCGGCATGCCCTCTTTCACCAGCAGCTGCACGACCTCGGAGAGCGGCAGGCCCACCACATTGGTGTAGGAGCCGACCAGCTTCTGCACGAACGTACCGGCGAGGCCCTGGATCGCGTAGCCGCCGGCCTTGCCCCGCCATTCGCGGGACGCGATATAGCTGTCGATCTCTTCCGAGGAGAGCCGCTTGAAGCGCACGCGCGTCATCACGACGAGCTTCTTCACCTGATCGTCGGGTGTGATCAGGTGTACCGCCGTGAAGACCCGGTGGGAGCGTCCCGACAACAGCTGCAGGGAGGCGACCGCCTCCTCGACGAACTGGGGCTTGACCAGGATCCTGCGTCCGTGCGCCACCACCGTATCGGCGGCGAGGATGTAGGCGTCGGCCAGATCGGCATCGTTCTTCAGGACCTCGCGCGCATTCTCGGCCTTCTCGCGGGCGACGCGGACCGCGTAGGCACGCGGCATCTCCCCCTTGCCCGGGGTTTCGTCGATCGAGGCGGGGCGCAGCGCATCGGGCTCGATCCCGACCTGGGCGAGCAAGGCCAAACGGCGCGGGCTTGCGCTCGCGAGCACGAGCTTTGGGCGCAATTCCGCGCGCCGGCCCGTCGGCTTCGAGCGCGCACGCATCCGCCGCAGCGTCTCGCCGCGCGGGCTGTCCGGCCTACTTGAAACGATAGGTGATGCGTCCCTTGGTGAGGTCATAAGGCGTCATCTCGACGTGGACTTTGTCCCCGGCGAGGACACGAATGCGGTTCTTGCGCATCTTGCCGGCTGTATGCGCGATGACCTCGTGCCCATTCTCGAGCTTCACGCGGAAGGTCGCATTCGGCAGGAGCTCGGTGACGACGCCTGGAAACTCGAGCAGCTCTTCTTTCGCCATATCTCCTCGGAGGGGTTGTTGTGCGGTGGCGGACAATGGCCATGTCGGGCGGCAAAATCAAGTACGACCGCCGTAGCACAGCGAGCTACCCAGCGATGAGCTGGTATGCTAGGGTTCCGACGCATTCATTTGGTACCCGCCTTCCCGGACGCCGCCGTCGTGTCGGAGGCACGCCTCCGGCATGACGGCGGCGATCCGGGATCCTGGGGCCAATGGCGAGGCCGTGCCGCGGAACTCCTGGACCCCGGCTCGACCTTTGGCCGGCCGGGGAAGCGGGTACTTTTTGATTGTGCCAGAACTCTAGGGTATCGGCATGCCGAGCTCAAACTCGAGACTCGAAGTCCTGTTCGACAAGGTTCGCACGCTGCCGGAGCCGCAGCAGGATTTGATTGCCGACGCGCTTGCCGACCTCACCGCCGATCAGGCCTACCAACTTTCCGAGGCCGAGCTCGCGATCCTCGAACCCGAGCTTGCCGGCGCACGACGTGGTGAGTTCGCACTCCAGTCGGACGTCGACGCCGTGTTGAACACTCCATGGGTCGAGCCGCGCAGTCCGTGAGTCACGATGAAGCTCGAGTTCCGGCCTCGTGCGGTTGCCGACCTTGCGGAGATCCGCGACTACCTCCTCGCGCACGAAGACTCCGCCGCGGCCGATCGTGTGCGTCGGCATCTGCGGCAGCGATTTGATACCCTGAAGCGGCGACCGTCGCTCGGGATTGTGAGCAGCCGATCCGACATTCGCATTCTCAGCCCGCAAAAATACCCTTCCCGTATCTACTTCACAGTGATCGAGAAGACGGTCATCGTCCTGCATGTCAGGCACACCGCTCGCGATCTGCCAAAACTCGATGAGTTGTAACAGATCCTCCCCTTCCTTGCCGTGGTGACAGCGAGCCCCACAACCCAACAAGCGCTACGATCAGAGGCGTTCGGCGCCAATAGACCGATCGGGTCGAACGGAAGTGAGTCAGCGCTGCTTCTTCTGGCGCTTGCGCTTTGCGCGGCGGCGGGCGAGGAGGGCGGCCTTGCGGCGGGGATCGGCGCTACCTTCGCCCGCCGGCGCCGGTTCTCCAGACGACGCCAGCGGCACGCGGCGCTCGGCCAGCACCTGGCCGAGAAAGGAGAACACCAGCTCGCCGTTCTGGTTGAAGCCCTCGTTCTCGCTGAACACCAGGCCCCAGTCGGGCTTGGATTTCAAGTCGCGCTTGCCGGTCGTGCGCGAGCGATAACGGATGGTGTCGCCCACCATCACCGGCTTCAGCCAGCGCAACTGCTTGAAGCCCGGCGAAGGTCCGGGCTTGGCGACAGGCTCCCCGCGCTCGGCCATTTCCTTGGCCACCCGCTGCTGGTAGGCGACCATCAGCTTCATCCAGACCGCCGCCGTATGCCAGCCCGAGGCACACAGCCCGCCGAACAGGGAAGCTTTCGCCGCCGCCTCGTCGAGGTGGAAAGGTTGCGGATCGTAGGCGAGCGCAAAGGCGCGGATCGCCTCGGCCGTGAAGGTGCTGCTGCCAAACTCGTGCAGATCGCCGGCCTCGTGGTCCTCGTAGAATTTCGTCATCGCGACCTCGCCCGCTTGACAGCGCCGGCCGGCGACGGCTCCAGGCTCGCCCGCGTGGCCAGCAGCTGCAGGCCGTCCCAGGTCATCACCACCTCGCCCTTGCCGTTCCTCACCTCATAGAGCACCCGCAGGATGCCCACGCCGGGCCGGCTCTGGGAGAGGCGGGCCTCCGTCACCTGCATGCGCGCGCTGATGGTATCGCCGACCAGCACCGGCTTCAGCCAGCGCACCTCCTCGAGCCCGGGCGAGCCCAAACTCGCGGTGTCCTTCAGCAACCCGTCGCAGAGCAGCCGCATCAGCATTGCGCAACTATGCCAGCCCGATGCGGCGAGGCCACCCAGCAGCGAAGCCTTCGCCGCCGCTTCGTCCAAATGAAAGGGTTGCGGATCGAATTCGCGCGCGAACGCGATCACCTCCTCGGCGGTCACGAGCTTTTGCCCGAGCTCGCGCTCGTGCCCGACCGGGAAATCCTCATATGCGAGCATGGCGGTGGCTCACTGGCACTGGGCTGCTGGTGTCCGGCCGATCTACCCCCGAGCCGGCGCTCCTGGCAATCCCGCCTCGGCGGACAACAGCTGTTACATCCGCATCCGACAAATGCTCGCGCGTGAGACAACATCCGACCTCCGCACGGCTCCAACCAATAGTCCGCTGGCGACATTACCAAAATATCACCTCATTTGGCAGTCCGGCGCCAGTATCCATGCGTTACTCCCTTCATTCCGCCAAATTCCCGCGCCCAACTGAGGCGGTGTTTTTGTTCACTCGTGCCATCTTCAAGGAGGCATCACCACGATGCATGTCATGTCGCTGATTGGCGCGGCAACACTGCTTGCCGCCGCCACTTTCACACTGCCCGCAGCTGCTAGCGCTGCTGGAGTGAAGCTGCAGGCCGAGCCGGGTCAGGCCGCGGTTGCTGCCAAGGGCACGCGCACCATCTATCTGCGCATTGGCCTCGAAGGCGCCGCCAGCGATACGGGCGCCTCGCGCATGCCCGTCAACGTCGCGATCGTGATCGACCGCTCGGGCTCGATGCAGTCCGAGGACAAGATCGGCAAGGCGCGCGATGCCGCGATCATGGGCCTGTCGCGGCTCGGCAGCAGCGATATCGCCGCCGTCGTTGCCTACAACCACGAGGTCGAGTTGTTGGCCCCGGCGAGCAAGGTGACGGATCACGGTGCACTCGAGCGCCTGATCGCCCAGCTCACCGCCAATGGCAACACCGCCCTCTACGCCGGCACAGACCAGGGCATCCGCGAGGTCGAGAAATTCATTGCACGCGACAAGGTCAACCGGGTGATCCTGATCTCCGATGGCCTCGCCAATGTCGGCCCCTCCAGTCCCGCCGAGCTTGCCGATCTCGGCCGGCGCGCCGGCAGCAAGGGCATCTCGGTGACGACGATCGGCCTGGGCCTGGGCTACAACGAGGATCTGATGGCCAAGCTCGCCTACAATTCCGACGGCAACCACGCTTTCGCCGAGACCGGCGACGACCTGGTCCGGATCTTCAACAGCGAGTTCGGCGACGTGCTCTCGGTGGTTGCCAATGAGGTGATCATCCACATCGAGTGCCGCGCAGGCTGGAAGCCGATCCGCATGCTGGGCCGGGAGGCCGAGATCAACGGCCAGACCGTCACCGCGCGCTTGAACCAGCTCTACGGCAAGCAGCAGAAGTACCTCCTGCTCGAGGTCGAGGTGCCCGTTGGCGCCGCATTGGGTGAAGCCGACGTCGCCGACGTCCGGTTGAGCTATCTCGGCAAGGGCGACACGACGCCGACCGAAGCGAGCGCGGGCATCAAGGTCCGCGTGACCGAGAAAACCGAGGAAGCGGACGCGAGCGTCAACCAGCCGGTGATGACCGACGTAGCCGTCCAGGTTTCCAACGAGCGCAACGAGCAGGCGGTCGAGCTGCGCGACAAGGGCGATGTCAAGGCTGCGAAAAAGCTGCTCGAGGAGAATGCCGCCTATCTGAAGGATGCAGCCGGTCGGCTCGGCGGCGCGGCGGCCGGCGTGCTGAACGGCGTGGCAGCGAGCGCCGAGGGTCAGGCCGCCGCCCTCGACGACGAGGCGCAATGGGGCAAGACCCGCAAGGCCATGCGCGCCGACCAGCACAAGACCAAATCGCAGCAGTCCTATTGATCCGTAGGCTGGTTGACACGTAGGCTGGGCTGAGATCGGCCAAGGGTCGATCGAAGCCCAGCAACCGGGGCGCTGGGCTTCGCCCGGTGCAGTCCGGGCTCAGCCCAGCCTACACCGAATACAACAGCGGGAACTCCGGCCCCGACAGCGGATCGCCGGATTGTAGCTTCACCTCGCGCATCGGCGGCGAGGTGACTTTGCCCGCCTCGCGGAAGAAGCTTGCCCCATCGCCCACCATCCGCAGCGAGAACGCGCGCCGGCGAGATGCCTTCGAGGTGTTGGCGGGCGCGCCGTGCAGCGTCGTGTACTGGAAGGCGACCGCATCGCCCGGCTCGAGCGCCCAGCCCAGAACATTGAACTTTTCGCGATTGGCCTCGATATCGGGCACCGCATCGCGGTTGTCGCCCTCGTTCAGCGCCGTCTTGTTGAAACGCTCGGGGCGGAAATCCTTGCCCCAGAGATGGGAGCCGCCGACGAATTCGACGGCGCGCTCACGCGGCACGGAATCGAGGGGAATCCAGAGGCTGCAGGTCTGCTCGGCCTTGACGCAGTAATAGGGCGCATCCTGGTGCCAGGGTGTGGGCACGTCGGCGCCCGGCTCCTTGACGAGGACGTGCTCGTGGAAGAGGCGCACCGAGCGCGAGCGCATCAGGCGGGCGGCGATGGCGGCAGCCGGCGAGTTGAGGATGAACTCCTCGAACTCGGGGATCCGCCCCCAGTTGCAGAAGTCGCCGAAAAAGCGGCCCCCAGCCTTGCCGTCGTAGATGCGGGCGTCCGTGCTCGGGCTCGCGATGTTCTTCTCGATACCGGCGGCGAGGAGATCGACCCAGTCCGTGAACAGGCCGCGCAGCGCCACCGCGCCGTCCGCCTCGAAGGCGGCCACCTCGGCCTCGCTCACGGCCGTCCCGTTTCGCGTCATCGCACCACTTCGAGAAAAACCTTCCAGTCCAAGCGCTGAAAATCACCATCGCACCAATCGCCAGGCATTGGAAGTCGAGAAGATTCAAGCTGCGGCGTCCCCCCGCTCGGTTCCTGTTGCGTCCACCTGCGCATGCGGATATAAGCCGCCATCCGAGCCGCCCGGCGGGGCATGCCGTGGCGGCTCAGAACGCTTTGGCGATGGGCTACGGCCGATCGCACCCAATCCAAGGAGAGCAAAATGCCCAAGCTCAAAACCAAGAGCGGCGTGAAGAAGCGCTTCAAAGTGACCGGGACCGGCAAGGTCAAGGTGCAGGCCCGCGGCAAGCGGCACGGCATGATCAAGCGGACGGCGAAGTTCATCCGCAATGCGCGCGGCACCATGGTGCTGTCCGATGAGGATACCAAGCGCATCAAGCAGTTCATGCCTTACGCCCGCAAGGCGAGGAAACGGCGCAGAGTAGTCGCCCTCGCCCCGACCCCAGCCCAATAGCCACGATCACGACGGAGCATTGCCATGGCACGCGTCAAGCGCGGCGTCACTTCACACGCCAAGCACAAGAAGGTCTTGAAAGCTGCGAAGGGCCATTTCGGCCGCCGCAAGAATGCGATCAAGACCGCCCGCCAGTCGGTCGAGAAGGCCGGCCAGTACGCCTATATCGGGCGCAAGCAGAAGAAGCGGAACTTCCGCTCGCTCTGGATCCAGCGCATCAACGCCGCCGTCCGCGAGGCGGGCATGACCTATGGCGTCTTCATCCATGGCCTGACGAAAGCCGGCATCACCATCGACCGCAAGATGCTCGCCGACATCGCCATGAAGGAGCCCGATGCCTTCAAGACCATCATCGAGCAGGCCAA
>JANNSW010000602.1:0-3420 GCA_031403055.1 Hyphomicrobiaceae bacterium
TTCTGGGTGACGGTCGACTCGTAGGTCGGCTTGAAGCCGTCGAGCACGTGGCTGGCAGCCTGGGTGTGCACGCCCTTGGTCGCAAACAGATCCTTGATGCCGAGCGGGATGCCTTCGAGGGCGCGGGCGGTGCCCTTGGCGATGTGGTTGTCGCTGATGCGAGCCATGGCGCGCGCCTGCTCGGGCGTGACTTTGATGTAGGCGTTGAGCTTGGGATTGGCGGCCTCGATCGCAGCCAGATAGGCATCCGTCAGCTCGAGCGCCGAGAAGGCGCGGGCGGCGAGGCCGGTACGGGCGGCGGCAATGGTGAGGGCGGTCAAGTCGGTCAACGGGAGCCTCGGGCGAGATCGGACAACACAGCTGTCGAATCCCTATCACAGCGGTTTCCCCTAGGCCAACCACCACTCCAGCCGGTGTGGGGCTCGCCCACATCACGCAACGATGATCGGCCGCCGATTGCCGCAACCGCGGCTCGCCATCATCCCACCCACCTGGCCTGCCCCGCAACCTCGCTCGCCACCTCGAAAAATCGTGCGATCACGCTGATCCGGCGCCCCACCGCCCGGCAAATCGCATACTCCGCGACCGACACGTCCGCGCCGGAGATGGCGATCGAGCGGACCCGGCGATCGGACTTGTCTACCCCGTCAATCCACCCGCTCCCTCCTCCGCCACCCACAGCACGTCGAGCGGGAACGTATGGGCCTCGAAGGGCGGCGCGGTCACAGGATCGGCGTCCTTGAAGGCCGCGGCGAGGAGCCATTTGCCGCCAGTCAGCGCCAGCACCTCGAGAGTCCGCGCCACCGCGTCGACGTACCAGCAATGGCCGACACCGTGCTCGGCATAAACGGTGAGCTTGTCGGTCCGGTCGATCGCTTGCGTCGAGGACGAGAGCACCTCGGCGAGCCAGTCCGGCGGCGTCTCGATGTAGGCCGTGCTCGGGAAGGGCGTCAGCCGCTCACGACGCCAGCCGCCGATGTCGGGCACGACCACGTGGGACGCAAGGTGCAGCTCCGGCTCGACGATGAAGATCCAGCCGCCGGGACCGCCGGTGCCGCGGCGAAACGGGCCGGTCAGCTCGTGCTGCAGCTCGCCTGCGGCGACACCATGCCTCGGCGCGGGACGCGGATGGGTATGCAACACGCCGTAAATGATCTCGCCCACCAGATTGGGCGGCAACGCCTCGATATCGGCGTAGGTGGCGGGACGGGACTTCGATTTCAGCATGAGGGCAGCGGTCCTCGACCGGTTGATGCGATCAGTATGCGCCGAGCGACGCACTGCGGCAACCGCGCCTCGCCATCATCCCACCCACCTGGCCTGCCCCGCAACCTCCCTCGCCACCTCGAAAAACCGCGCGATCACGCTGATCCGGCGCCTCACCGCCCGGCAAATCGCATACTCCGCGACCGATACGTCGGCGCCGGAAATAGCGATCGAGCGGACGCGGCGGTCGCTGCCAGCTTCGCTCGCGAACACGATGCCGGTGCCGAACCCGGCGGCGACCGCCTCGACCACGGCCTCGCGTGTCGCCACGTCGAACACCTGACCCGGCGCGACGCCAGCTTCGCCTAGCCGCGTCTCGATCACCTCGCGGGTGATCGAGCCCCGCTCGCGCACCACCAGGTCGCGACCGGCGAGGTCGGACAAGTGCGCTTCTCCGCTTGCCGCCCACGGATCGCCGCGGGCGACCTGGAGCACCAGCCGGTCCTCGCGGATGCGCGCCGCGTGCAGGCGGGGCTCGTCGATTCGCCGCGCCATCACGCCGACGTCGGCTTCGTTGCCCAGCACGTGCTCGATCACGGCCGCCGAGTTGTCGATGCGCAAGGCGAACACGAAGCCCTTCGAGCGCCGCTTCAACTCGGCAAGAATCGGGATCACATGGACGGCGCTGTCGGCGCTGACGCGCAGCGCCCCCTTCAACTCGTCGCGCGGCTCGGCGAGCGCCTGCTCGACCTCCTCGATCGCGACGGCGAGGCGCCCGGTCGCCGCGTGGAGCTTCAGCCCGTCGCGCGTCAACCTGAGGCCGCGACCATGGCGCTCGATCAGGGCGAGGCCCGACGCCACTTCGAGCGCGCGCACCTGGGCGGAGAGGGTCGGCTGCGAAACGCCCGCCATGCGCGCGGCAGCCGTGAAACCGCCGGCCGTGGCGACGCGGTGGAAGGCGAGGACATGAGTGAGGTTCATAGACGCTCTCTATTATTCCATCGACACCATATATTGGATCAATGGGAGCGGGTCTGCTAGAGTTTTCTTCAGCTAGAGGTTTCTCCTGTAGCTCGCCTCCACCCGTCATCCCAGACACAGCGGAAGCTGCGATCCGGGATCTCCACCGGCGAGACCGCGTCCGCGTCCAAGGTCCCGGCTCGCCGCGCTTGCGCGCTTCGGCCGGGATGCCGGGTAGAGGTGGTGACGATGCTGTGCCAGAGGAAGCCCTGCCATGCCCAAACCCGCCCAATCCGAGACCGGCGATCCGCTGTTGCTGACGCCGGGGCCGCTCACCACGTCGAAATCCGTCAAGGCCGTGATGGTGCACGATTGGGGCTCGCGGGATGCGACATTCCTGAAGATCAACCGCGAGGTGCTCGACTGGCTGCCCGAGATCATCCATGGCAAGGGCAGCCACGTGACCGTCCCGATGCAGGGCTCGGGCACGTTCGCGGTCGAGGCGATGCTGACGACCTTGGTGCCGCCGCAGGGCAAAGCGCTGCTGGTCGTCAACGGGGCCTACGGTCAGCGCGCGAAGAAAATCCTCGATGTGGCGCGCCGAGCGAACGTGGTGCTCGAGACGCCCGAGGATACCCCGCCCGATCTCGCCGCGATCGACAAGCTGCTAGCGGCCGACAAGGCGATCACTCACGTTTTCACCGTGCAGTGCGAGACGACGAGCGGCATCGCCAATCCGGTTGCCGAGATCGGTGCGCTGGTCCAGCGACACGGCCGGGCCTATCTGATCGACGCCATGAGCGCGTTCGGTGCGTTGCCGCTCGATGCCAGGTCCGTCACGTTCGATGCGGTCGCGGCTTCCTCCAACAAGTGCATCGAGGGGGTGCCGGGGCTCGGCTTCGTGATCTGCCGCGAGGCAGCACTCGCCGCAACAATGGGCAACGCGACGACCCTCGTGCTCGACCTGCACGACCAGTGGCAGAACCTCGCGAGGACGGGACAATACCGGTTCACGCCGCCGATCCACGTGATCGTCGCATTCCACCAGGCCTTGCGGGAGTTCCGTGCCGAAGGCGGGCAGCCGGGCCGCGGCGGTCGCTACAGCCGCAATGCCCGGGTGCTGATCGAAGGCATGCGTGCGCTCGGCTTCAAGACCCTGCTGCCCGAGCGCCTGCAGGCGCCGATCATCGTCACCTTCCACATGCCCGAGCACGCGCGCTTCGTGTTCCAGACCTTCTACGACAAGCTGAAGGA
>JANNSW010000603.1:0-14594 GCA_031403055.1 Hyphomicrobiaceae bacterium
GTTGTGCCTTGGCGTAGGGTGCAATAGGCAACTTTGCCGTATTGCACCTTCGGCTGGCGTTGCGATCCGGGGTGGTGCAATACGGCCTGAAGCAGGCCTATTGCACCCTACAGATCCCGTGCTCGACTTGACGACAACACGTAGTGGTTATTGTTCGGAGTGTCCCTAGCCCGGGGTCAATGGCCGGATCGCGGGCAGGGCGAAAGCTGGCCGACCACCAATTCGGGCATGTCCGAGTCTGAAAAAATCTGCCGTTTTATTATTGCCCATGGACTCACAGCTGCCGTATTTGCTCGCGAAACGCATTGAAAGATTCGGAAATTGCTGCAAATTTGTCAGTTGATTTCTGCTCTTGAACGTGAAGCGCTATTGTCACGCCGTTTGATTCAACGTATTCGGGGCAACTTCTAGCTGAGCCACGTGGCCTCAAGTCTTTTATCAACTTTTGTTTTACGTTCTCGATATGACCGCAATTCTTGCCGCGAGGGTCGAGTTTGCGCCAACACGAGCGAACTCTGGCTACAGCATCAGGCCAAAGATACCACCATGCCTCCAGCTCGAAAGCCGGCGTCGCAGTCACCAGTCTCGATTGCACAACCGAGAGCTCCTTGCGAAGCGCACGATCTTCACTCTCGTGGGCGGGCTCGATCGCATCGCAGTCGCGGTGAACGACGATGGCCACCACTTCCCTGCGCACTTGCTCCGCCCGGCGCAGTTTCTCGATCTTCTCAGCCCAGGATAGTTTCTTTTGCTGCGCTGTGCGACGTGCGAGCACCACTGGCTCGCGACGTGTTTCGCAGTCCGGCAGATCCGGGCGGATGGCGCGAATGAGATGCTTGATGGCCGCACAATCGTTCTGGCTCTCGCCGAATACCAGCACGACACGGCGCCGCGCATGCTGACCACGCTGCCTGCTGGTCATTGAAGGCCACCACCGAGTGTTCCGGAGAACCAAAGCTCGCCAAGACCTAGTTCCCCCTGCTTGGCCATCTCTCGCATCTGATCTGTCGTGATGTCGGGGCGCACTGTCGCTCCAGTGGTCGGGTCGCGCTCGAGCACCACCAGCTCCTCCGGTGTCAGACGATTGACCAGGGCCGGCGAGTGCGTGGCCACGATGATCTGTGTGCGTTTCGAGGCTTCGCGCAGCCTGTCTACGAGGCGGTCCAACGCATGCGGGTGCAATCCGTGGTCGACCTCCTCCATGCATGTCAGCTTGGGCGGGTTGGGATCGTGCAGCATGGCGAACAGAGCGATGGCCCGGATCGTGCCGAACGATGCTCTCGAAAGGGGAATGGCCGAAGCGAGGTTTCTCTCCTTGATGTCAATCCTGACGGCCTCCTCGGCGCCGCCGAGCTTGTGGTATTCTAGGTACTCAAACGACGGCAAGACGTAGCGAACGTCTTCGCAGACGCTTTCGTATGCGTCGGGATGCTTGGCTCGCATCCAATCGAGGAAGGCGGCCAGATTTGCAGCATCCGACCTGAGCCGGTCGCCCTCCCTCACGACCGAAGGACGGCGGGCAGCCGCGACGTCGATGTCCACGAGGCGAAGAGTCTCGAAAACCTGGGCGATCTCCTCGACTTGGGGAGCATCATACTTCTCGCCGAGGCGACGGATGATAGCCAATCCCGAGGATGTCTGCTGCACCTCGAGCGTGGCGTCCGGTCGTGCAGCCGTCGCACCGATGAACTCGATTTTCGACCCGGAAAGATTGATTCGTCTGCCGCGACCCTTCGTGCGCTTCAGCGTCAGCTCCTCGGTTCGCGTAATCGTCCGCCCCGACTGCTTGAGTGTCAGGGCATATCGATCCGGCGCCTTTTCGCTTGCGTGCTCAGTCATCAGTCCGCTGACCTCGACTCGCACTTCCCGATCGAGAATCTTTGTTGGCTCCGCTCGACCTTGAAAGATGATGCTGGGCATGCCGCCCAATGCTTCGACGGCGGGACCGAGGTCCGTTCGTGCGATTTCGCCGATGAACCGGAAGGCATTGAGGAGGTTCGTCTTGCCGGCGCCGTTTGGCCCGACGAGCACGGTCAGATCCCCAAGCTCGACCTCGAACTTCGCGAAGCTCAGGAAATTTCCAAGGCTGACATGGGTCACGGCGCGGCGCATGGCGGCACTCTGCTCTGCATTTGGCATGAGCGGCCATCAAATCTCGACAGAGTTAACGCTCCGTCAACGCCCTCAATGCCCCAGGATCTGGCTCAGGAACAGTTTCGTCCGATCCGATTTCGGGTTGGCGAAGAAGTCCTTCGGCGGGGCCTGCTCGACGATCTCGCCCTTGTCCATGAACACGACCCGGTCGGCGACCTCGCGGGCAAAGCCCATCTCGTGGGTGACGACCAGCATGGTCATGCCGTCCCGGGCGAGATCGACCATGACCTCCAGCACCTCCTTGATCATCTCGGGGTCGAGGGCGGAGGTCGGCTCGTCGAACAGCATGATCTTGGGGCTCATGCACAGCGAGCGGGCGATCGCCACCCGCTGCTGCTGGCCGCCCGAGAGCTGGCCTGGATACTTCAGCGCCTGCTCGGCGATCTGCACCCGCTCGAGATACTTCATGGCGACGGCCTCGGCGTCCTTCCTGGGCATCTTGCGCACCCAGATCGGCGCGAGCGTCAGGTTCTGCACCACGGTCAGATGCGGGAACAGATTGAAATGCTGGAACACCATGCCGACCTCGCGGCGCACCTGCTCGATGTTCTTCACGTTCTCGTCGAGCGTGGTGCCGTCGACCGTGATCCGCCCCTGCTGATAGTCCTCGAGCTTGTTGATGCAGCGAATGAGCGTCGACTTGCCCGAGCCCGAAGGCCCGCAGATGACGATCCGCTCCTTGCGGGCGACAGCGAGATCGAGGTCCTTCAGCACATGGAAGGCGCCATACCATTTGTTGAGCTTCTCGATCGCGATGATGGGATCGCTCGTGGTGCTGGTCTCGAGGGCGGCGGTTTCGGCCATGGTCGTCCTCATCTGTGCTCGCCCCTGCGGGTGAGCATCTCCAGATAGCGGCTGTAGCGGGCGAGGGTGTAGCAGAAGGCGAAGTAGACGAGCGCGATGAAGAGCAGCCCCTCCACGTAGAAGGGTCGCCAGACGGGGTCGTTGGCGGCGAGGCGCGCGGTGCCGAGCAGGTCGAACAGCCCGATGATGATGACGAGGCTGGTGTCCTTGAAGCCCGCGATGAAGGAGTTGACCATCGGGGGAATGACGATCCGCAGCGCCTGTGGCAGCACGATGAAGCCCGTCTTCTGCCAGTAGCCCAGGCCAAGACTGTCGGCAGCCTCGCCCTGGCCCTTGGCGATCGCCTGCAGGCCGCCACGAATGGTTTCCGCCTGATAGGCGGCGCTGAACAGAATGATGCCGACCTGGGCGCGCAAGAGCTTGTTGATGTCGAAGCCTTGCGGCAGGAACAATGGGATCATCAGGCTCGCCATGAACAGCACGGTGATCAGCGGCACGCCGCGGACGAGCTCGATGAAGGCAACGCACAAGGCCCGGATCACGGGCAGATTGGAGCGCCGGCCGAGCGCCAGCGCAATCGCGAGCGGAAACCCGAACACCATGCTGTTGACCGAGAGAATGAGGGTCAGCGGCAGGCCGCCCCATTTGTCGGTCTCCACGAACGGCAGGCCCAATACGCCGCCATACATCAGCACGCCCATGGCGGTGATGCCGGCCGCCCAGGCCAGTCCGAGCCAGGGACGCCAGAAACGGGGGAACATGCTGATGGCGATGAGGCCGAGCAGGATCGCGATCATCAGGAGCGGCCGCCATTGCTGATCGAAGGGATAGAGGCCGAACATGATCAGCCGGTGCTTCTCCGCCACGATACCCCAGCAGGCGCCCACCCCTTGGGCTGCCCGGCACGCCAACGGGTCAGCCTGCCAGACGGCGTTGACGAGCGCCCAGCTCACCAGCGGGGGAATGGCCAGATAGAGCAGATAGAGGCAGCCGAGCGTCAGGAACGAGTTGAGCGGGCTCGAGAACAGGTTCTCGCGCACCCAGACGACGGGCGTGGCGGTCGACATCGGCGGCGGGCGGTCGATCACGGCCATGCCGGGTGCCCCCATTCGTCACGACAATCACCCCCGTCATCCCGGACGGCTGAAAGCCGATCCGGGATCCCAGCCGACAGGAGGCTGGGCTTGGCAAAGGTCCCGGCTCGCGCGCCTGCTCGGCCCGGATGCCGGGTGGTTGGAGGGTGATCGAGGACAGCGCCGCCCATCTAGCGCTCCACCAGCTGGACGCGCGAGTTGTACCAGTTCATGATCGCCGACGTGACGAGGCTCGTCGTCAGGTAGACCACCATGATGATGACGATCACCTCGATCGCCTGGCCGGTCTGGTTCAACGTCGTGTTGGAGACGCTGACGAGGTCGGGATAGCCGACGGCGACCGAAAGGGAGGAGTTCTTGGTCAGGTTCAGGAATTGGCTGGTGGTCGGGGGAATGATCACCCGGAGCGCCTGCGGCAGGATCACCTGGCTGAGGATCACGCCTTCGGACAAGCCCAGCGACCGGCCAGACTCGGTCTGGCCGTGCGAGACCGCGAGGATGCCGGAGCGCGTGATCTCGGCGATGTAGGCGGAGGTATAGATCGAGAGACCGCAGAGCACGGCCATGAACTCGGGGCTGATGTTCTCGCCGCCCACGAAATTGAAGCCTTTCAGCTCGGGCACGCTGAACTCGGTCGGCGCTCCAAACAGCAGCCACGCGACGAAAGGCAAACCGATCACCAGCGCGGCGCCCGCCCAGAAGGCTGGAAACACCCGGCCCGTCCGGTCCTGGCGGTCGCTCGCCCAACGCTTGACGCCGTAAGCCAACGCAATGCCGAGCGGCAGCGCCCACACGGCTGCACTCCAGCCGGCCGCGGCGAGGGGGACGGGGAACTGCAGTCCGCGCTGGCTCAGATAGACGCCAGCGACCGGCGAGATCGCTTCACGCAAGCCCGGCAGCATGTACGTGATCGACACGTACCAGAGGAACATGTGGAGCAGGATCGGGATGTTCCGGAGGAAGTTCACATAAGCGCCGGCAAGGCGGGCGACCAGCCAGTTGCGCGACAGGCCGAGGATGCCGACCGTAACGCCGAGCAGCGTCGCGATCACGATGCCCACGATCGAGACTTTCAGCGTGTTGAGAAAGCCGACGAGCAGCGCCTGGCCATAGGAGGAGGCGGCGGAATAGGGGATCAGGCTCTCGCCGATCTCGAAGCGGGCTTCCTGATCGAGGAAGCCGTAGCCGGTCGCGATCTTGCGGCTTTCGAGATTGACGAGCGTGTTGTTGACGAGATAGGCGCCGAGGCCGAGCACGCACGTGAGCGCGATGATCTGATAGAGAATGCCACGCACACCGCGGTCGTGCAGGAAAGAGCTGAGACTGCGCCGCTCGCTTACGCTGACTGTGGACATGAGCCCTGCCCGGCCGGAGATTGGTCGTCGAGCACGCGGATCGAGATGGAAGGAGACCGCATCTTGCGATGCGGCCTCCGGAAGTCCGCGATCAGCGCATCGGCGGGGCGTACATCAGCCCGCCCTTCGACCAGAGCGCGTTGATGCCGCGCTCGAGGCCGAGCGGCTTGATGTTACGATCGAAGATCTCGCCGTAATTGCCGACCGTCTTGATGGCGCGGACCGCCCACTGCTCGTCGAGGCCGAGCGCCTCGCCGTTACCCGAAGTCTTGCCTTCGGCGTTCTTGGCGCCCAACAGCGACTGCACGTCGGGATCCTTCGAGCTCGAAGCCATCTCCTCGACGTTGGCCTGCGTCAGACCGCTCTCCTCGGCTTGCAGCAGGGCGAAGACCGAATACTTCACGATGTCGGTCCACTGCTCGTCACCCTGGCGGACGACCGGGCCAAGCGGCTCCTTGGAGATGATCTCCGGCAGGATCACATGGTCGGCTGCGCCATTGGGGATATCGTTCTTCAGCTGCGAGGCAAGGCCCGAGGCGTCCGTCGTGTAGACGTCGCAACGGCCAGAGATGTAGGCGGCGAGCACTTCCTGCGTGCTCTCGATCACGACCGGCTTGAACTCCATGCCTTGGGCACGGAAGTAGTTGGCGAGGTTGAGCTCGGTGGTGGTGCCGGTCTGGACGCAGACGGTCGAGCCATTCAGGTCCTTGGCGCTCTTCACGTTGAGCTTCTTGGGGACCATGAAGCCCTGGCCGTCGTAGAAGGTGACGTTGGTGAAGTTGAGGCCGAGCTTGGTGTCGCGCTGCAGCGTCCAGGTGGAATTGCGCGAAAGCATGTCGACCTCGCCGTTCTGCAGAGCGGTGAAGCGCTGCTGGGCGGAGAGGCTGATGTACTTGACCTTGTTGCCGTCGCCGAGGACAGCCGCCGCGACCGCACGGCAGACGTCGACGTCGAGGCCGGTCCAGGCGCCGGCGCTGTCGGGGATCGAGAAGCCGCCGAGGCCGGTGCTGACGCCGCATTTGAGCTCGCCGGCAGCCTTGACGGACGTAAGCGTCGGCCCGTCGGCCGCGATTGCGACGCCGGCCAGGCCGAGCATCGTGGCGCCCAGGACCGAGGCGGCCAGCGCGACTTGGCGCTTGGAACCTGTAACTGACATGTGAACCTCCCAATTCTTTTGAAGGCCCGCCGCACGACTGTACGGAGGACCTTGGCGTCTGGTGTATCGGCACGCGGATGGGTCGTCAAGAAATCCGGCTCGCTCAGGGCGCGGCAACTTGTGGCTCGAGCCGGACGCTGATGCCGCCGAGCCATTGATGGGTCAGCAGGTCGGTCCGGGCTTCTCCGTCGCGCGGGGACTCGCCCGAGGACCAGCGGCGGAGCTGGCGGAACAGATCGGCGCCGAGCCAGCTGCCATCCTGACCGGTCAAGGGGGCCGTGGTGCTGGTGAAGGCGAGCTTGTACTCGACGAAGAAGGAAAGCCCGCGCTGCAATCGGAGCTCGATGCCGGCCAATCCCTGCACCACCGGGCCGGTCAGTTGATACTCGTAGGTGCGCGACGCGTCGCCTTCGACATGGATCTCGGTGTGGGGCAACGCGACGCCGGCGCCGAGCCCGACATAGGGTCTGACGCCCGAGCTGCCGAACGGCAACCGCCAGAGGCCGTTCAAGGTCAGCATGTTGTGGCCATGGCTGAATTCGAGGCGTTTGAAGAGCTTGCCGATGGTGGCGGGACTTATGGGCGTGGCGGCACCGCTCGCGGCCGCGGTCACCTGCTGGTCGGGATCGGCGATCGCCTTGGCGTGGGTGAAGTCGATCATGCCGCCGAGCGCACCCGCGAACCAGCGCGTGATGCGCACGCCGTAGTAGACGGGCTCGGTGAAATCCAGGCCCTGCCATCCGACGGCTGGGATCCGGATCTGGCCGCCGGCTGGCCGGAGCAGCGTCACGTCGCTCTGCTGCGTCCGTGTCATCCCGCCATAGACGCCGACCTGGCCTTCGCCGCTGCGCGGCGCAAGGCGTGTGGCGACCGCTTCGACCACACGGGCGGCCGTGCTTTGCCTCGCTTCGGGGGCGGCGAGGAGGTTACCATCGCCGATCGCTAAATCCGCGAGGCCGGGCAGATGGAGTGCCGCGAGCGCCGCGATCACCAGCGCGCTCATGAGGCGGCGTAGCCGGCTCGCGGTTTCGCTATCGTTGGCTGTCATCATGTTGCCTGCCTGTCCATCCATCCGGCGCGAGAATAGCTGGTCCGTCGCGCGGATAAAGCGCCGACGCCGTCGCACCGGGAGCCTGGAGAGAACCGGCGCATCGTGCGGCCTATTTGATGCTGATCGTCACCCGATCGACCTGGCCCTTGGCGTCGATGACGGAGAGTTTTACGAAGCCGCGCCCGGCGGGGCGAAAGAAGGCTTCGCGCCGGCGCGGATCGGACACGATCGGGGCGCCGTCGACCAGCCAGGTGAGCGGCAGCACGCCGCCTTCGGCTTTGAGCGCAAAGGCGGCCAGGCTGCCATCGCCGGCCTCGGTGAGCGCGAGCTCGGAATTGTCGGGGGGAAAGGCAACTGCGACCGGGGGATCGGCGAAAGCGCCCGTGGTCGGCTCGGCCACATCCGAGCGGAACCGGCGAAGGGGCGGCGGCAACGTCGAAGTCGAGGCGACGAGCGCACCTCGGGGCGCCTCAGCGAGCGCGACCCGCTCGCCCGGCAGGCGGGCGAAGGCATCGAACAGAATCGGTGCGGCGGCGCCGATCCCGGTCAGCCCGGGCGTGGGCACCCCGTCGGGACGTCCGACCCAGACGGCGATGGTGTGCCGGCCATCGAAGCCGGCTGCCCAGGCGTCGCGGAAGCCGTAGGAAGTACCGGTCTTGTAGGCGATGTCGTCGCTCCAGGCGTTGTGGGGCGGCGGCGTGCCCGCGAGGATGCTCTGGACGTACCAGGCCGCAACCGGCCCGAGCAGGCGCTGTGGCGCGATTGTGCCGGCGGGAATGTCCTTGCCGTCGAGCCGGTGCTTCAGCGGGATCGTCTCGCCGCCACGGGCGAGCCCGCCATAGAGCGTCACCAGATCCTCGAGCGTCATGCCGACGCCGCCCAACGCGATCGCGAGGGACGGCGTCGCCGCGTTGGGCAGTTGCAGCACGAGGCCCGCCTCCCGAAGCCGGGCCGTCAGCCGCATCGGGCCGACCGCAACGAGCACTTTGACCGCCGGCACGTTGAGCGAGAGTTGCAGCGCCTCGCGCACGCTGACGGTGCCATGGAAGGTCTCGTCGAAATTGCGCGGGGCATAGCGACCGAAGCGTACGGGCTTGTCCTCGATCAGAGTCTCGGGATGAGCGAGGCCCGCTTCGAAGGCGAGGCCGTAGATGATCGGCTTCAAGGTCGAGCCGGGCGAGCGCACCGCCCGAACCATATCGATCGCGCCGAACCGCGATTGGTCGAGATAGCCCGGTGAGCCCACATGGGCGAGCACCTCGCCGGACGTGTGGTCGATGGCGAGGATCGCGACCGAAAGCCGGCGGCCGAGGCGCTCGACATGCTCGGCGGCGAGCCGCTCGAGGGACGATTGCAGGTCGCGGTCGACGGTCAGGCGCACGGATTCGCCCGAGCCGAGCTGGCGCGCCATGCTTTCGGCGAGATGGGCGGCGATCTGGGGAAAGGATTTCCGCGCAGTCGGGACCGGCTCGGCTTTCGCGTGCACGGCTTCGGGCAGGCTCAGCACGCCGGCTTCGACGGCGCGATCGAGCACGCGGGCGCGGGCACGTCGCGCAGCAGCCGAGCCGACATCGGGGCGCCGCGTCTCGGGGGATTGTGGCAGCGCGACCAGGAGTGCCGCCTCGCCGGCCGACAGCCGCAGCGGCTCCTTGCCGAAATAGGCGAGGGAAGCCGCGCGCACGCCCTCCAGATTGCCGCCGAACGGGGCGAGCTTCAGGTAGAGCGCGAGGATCCCGTCCTTGCTCAATCGCTGTTCGAGCTGGATCGCCCGCAGCATCTGACGCAGCTTGCCGGCAACAGAGCGGTCGTGACGGCCCTCCAGCAGGCGCGCGACCTGCATGGTGAGGGTCGAGCCGCCCGAGACGATGTGTCCGCTGGTTGCGAGCTGGATGCCGGCACGCAGAACAGCGAGCGGATCGACGCCCTTGTGGGAGCGGAACCGGCGATCCTCGAAGGCCGCCAGCATCAGCAGATAGCGCGGATGGACCTCGGCCAATTCGACCGGCAGCCGCCAGCGGCCGTCGCGGGTGGTGAAGCCGCGCAAGAGCCGGCCTTCCCGATCGAGCACCACGATGGAGCCGGCCTCGGCCGCGGCGAGTGGCGGGGGGCCGAGCACGCGGTCGGCGATGGTGACGGCGAGGGTGAGGAGGATGACGGCGAGTGCGGCGCCGCGGAAAAGGCAACGGGCAGCAGGCAGCAGGCAGCAGGCAGCGGAAAAGAGGGCATTCCTCCTGCTGTCCGCTGCCCGCTCCCTCATATCACTTCACTTTCACCTCGAGACTGCCATGGCCGGTGCGGGCAAATCGCTCGGGCCGGTACATGTCCTCGATGGTGGCGGCGGGGTGCAGATAGACGCCCGGATTGACGGCGCGTGCCACGTAGGCAACCGTGATGCTGGCCGGCTCGCCCTTGGCGATGGCCTCGCGGATGGTGCCGGTATCGAGATCGAAGCCCGCGATGAAGCGATCGTCGCGGAACTCGGTGTGCTCGGGCGTCGCGGTCTGGCCAAGCCAGGAGAGGGCTGCGACCGAGCCGCCATCGACGAGGCGCGGGTTTTCGATCTCGAGCCCGGCCGGCAGCCGGTCGACCAGCAGCACGCGGCCGCCGAGCTTGTCGGTCGAGGCGACCGTCAGCACGACAACCACACGGTCGTTCTGATCGAGCGTCGCTCGCTCGGGTCCGGCGAGATCGAGCGAGGTCCCATCGAGCGCGAAGAACTGACGCTCGATGGCAAAGCCGTTCGAGGTGGCAGGCTCGGGCGTCGCGGATTCGCCCATTACCGTTACGACAGCCTTCAATTCGCGATCGCTGGTGTTGCGGACGACGAGCGGCCCCTTGGCCAGATCGGCTGCCGAGAGGCCACGGTTGAGCGTGCCGGCAACCGGCTGGCCATCGACGTCGAGGGTGACCGACTTGCCCTCCTCGATCAGCGAATGGGCAGCCAGCAGAAGCCACGCATTCTCCTGGGTCGAGGTGGCGCCGGTGCCGCGTTTCAGCCGGAGCGCGGCGATGCTGTCGGCGAGCCTGACGGCGCCGGCAGTGGCGGTCCTCGTCTCCTTGACGAGCGTCAGCGTCGCTGCGCCGTCACGCAGATAGGAGCCGTAGTCGGCGCGGAACGGCTGCTCGGCGACGACATCGTAGTCGGACAGCGCTGAGCCGAACGCCCGCTCGGCCCGCTCCTTGTCGCCGTACATGGCGAGCGCGGCACCGATCTGGGCCTTGGCGAGTGGCGTCGCGAAGCGGTCGAGACGGGTGTCGGCGTAGTAGCGCAGGTCACCGATCGGCGCCCGGCCGTTCCTGGCGAGCACGTAGAGCGCATAGGCAATGTCCTCGCCGCCCTTCTCGAAGTCGACCGCGTAGGCGACCGAGTTCTGCAGCCGGTCGAGAGCGCTGGTGAAGGGGCGGACCGGCACGTTGTAGCCCTGCTCCTTCGCCCGCGTCAGGAAGTCGGTCACATAGGCGGAGAGCCACATGTCGGCGGAGCCCGGACCCCAGAGGCCGAAGGCGCCCGAGGAATCCTGCATCTCGGCGAGACGGTCGACGGACTGCTGCACACGCTCCTTGGCCTTCGCCTCGCCGGTTGCCCCGATCGCGGAGGCGACCTCGTCGAGATAGAGCAGCGGCAATGCGCGGCTCGTCACCTGCTCGGCGCAGCCATAGGGATAGCGGTCGAGCGCGGAAAGCAGACCCGGCACGTCAAAGGCCGCGGCCGGGCCGACCGTCACCGTCACGTGGCTGCGCTCGGGGATCAGATCGCCGAGCACGTCCGCGGAAACGGTGAGCCGGCCAGTCGAAGCCGCCAGCGATTGCACGGTCGTGCGCTTCACGTCGTTGGCCGGCGCCTTCACCTCGAGGGCAAAAGCGCGCGCCACATCGATGTTGCCGGGTCCGGTCAAGTGGACGTTGAAGGAGCGCAGGCCGATCCGGTCGGCGGTGACGGCCACCCGTTCCAGCTGGCGCTTGCCGGCCGCGAGCTCCACGTCCTTGCCGAGCAGCGACTTGCCGAGGCCGGATTCGTCGATCTGCTCGAGCGTCAGATTGTAGGTGCCGGCCGCGCCCTCGACGTTGTGCAGGTCGAAGACGAGATCAGCGGTGTCGCCGAGCAACAGGAAGCGCGGTCCCGAGACCAGCATTGCGACGGGATCGCGGACGATCACCTCGCGCTCGGCGTGGCCGACGCGGTTGCCCGACCAGGCGACGGCCATGACCCGGACGGAGCCGTTGAAGGGAGGCAGATCGAACCGCACCTTGGCGGTGCCGTCCGCGCCGACCGTGACGATGCCCGAGAACAGCGCAACCGGCTCCTGGGTCGGCGGACTGCCGACGACCTCCAAGCCGGACCCATCGCCGCCCGAGCGGGCCGCGCCCTTCTCGGCGCGCATGCCGTCGATCAGGCGGCCATAGAGGTCGCGGATCTCGAGCCCGAGGCGACGCTGCCCGAAGTACCATTCGTCGGGTGCCGGCGACTTGAAGCGGGTGAGGTTGAGGATGCCCACATCGACGGCGGCGACGGTCACCCGAGCCTCCTCGCCCGCCGCCAGCCCTTCGAGCTTCACGGGGATCTCGAGCGAGCCGCCGGAGGCGACCTTCCCGGGCAGGTCGAGCGTGATCTTCAAGCTGCTCGCGGCGGGATCGAGCGCCAGCCAGCGCACGCCGATCGAGCGGCTCGGCATCCGTTTGCCCGCCACATCGAGCGGGCGATAGAGCATGGCGGTTACATAGGCGCCGGGCGACCAGCTCGCTTCGACCGGCAGCGCTATCGTGGTGCCGCCAGCGGGCACGTCGACCTCGCTGAACGAGATCAGGCCCTCGCGCAGCACGGCGACGACCGCACGGCCCGCGCCTTGTGGATTGATCCGAAGCTGCGCGGTATCGCCGACCGAATAGCTGGCGCGATCGAGCGCAATGTCGAGGATCTCGGGACTGTCGGCGGTCTGGCCACCATACCAGCCGGAGGCGAATTCGAGGCTCGAGACCGGGCCGGACGGGTCAGCGGTGCCGACCTCGAGCCGGTAGGTGCCCCAGTCGACCGGCAGGCTCACGCGCCGCGGACCGGTGCCGTCACCCTCGAACGTGCCGTCCATAACGCGTGCGGTATAGGTCACCGGCTCGTAGTTCCAGGAGCCGTTGCGGCCATACCACTGGTAGGAACGCTCGATGCGCAGGATCTGCCATTTGAGGCCCTTGGCCGAGGCGGCCGTGCCGTCGGCGCCGATCATGACCACGTCGAACTCGGCCGCGCCGCCACGCTCGATGCTGCCGTCGCCGAGCTGCCGGATGCCGATCAGCGGGCTGCCCTGGCGTACGGGCAAGGTCAGGCTGCGCTCGATCGTTCGGCCACCGGGCTCGACCAGCCGCACCAGCACGCGCGCCTCCAAGAGCTTCGAGGTCCGTGGCAACGCCGGCAGCGTGATCGGGATCGAGGCCGCTCCAAGCGCGTCCGTCGCCGGCAGACCCGAGAGATCGGCGCGCACGGGCGCCACCGTCTCGTCGGACAGTCCGAACCGGTAGCCGTCATAGCCCGCGAGCCCATGCTCGCTCGCCTGCACCAAGACCTCGCCCTCGACCGCGAGGTCGGCGGCGGGCGGGCCATAGAGATAGCGGCCAGCTGCACTGATGCTGCCGCCGGTCGTCGCGTCGATCGCCGCGGAGGCCGGTGTCAGCACGAGGTCCAGGCGCTCTGGCACATAGTCCTCGACCAGGAACGAGGTCTCGCCGATGGGAGCGGCTTCGGGATCGGCGTGGATACGCGCCCGCCAGGTGCCGGTCATGGCGCCGGTCGAGAGCGAGATCGTGGTCGAGCGGCCGCCGAGCCCCTGATCCTGCAGCGGGATCCTGACATGCTCGACGCCGTCGGGGCGCGAGATGATGAGTGTGACGGGCAGGCCGGTTGCGGCCTTGGCGGAGCGGTCGCGCAGCAGCGCGGTCAGATGCACGTCCTCACCCGGCCGGTAGACGCCGCGATCGCCGTAGAGATAGCCATCGAGCGGCCCGGGCACATCGCGGCCGGCGACGCCGCGGTCGGAGAGGTCGAAGGCGCCGGTGGTCAGGTCGAGGAAGGCGTAGTCGCCGTTGCCGCTCTCGGCGACGAGGATTGCAGGCGCAAGACCGCCCTCGCCGCGGGCAAGGCCCGCCTCGAACCGGGCATAGCCGCGCGCGTCGGTCCTGGCCGTCGCCAGCACCTCGCTGTTGCGTGCGACCAGCTTTACTTCGGCACCCGCCACCGGCAGCGCGGTTTCGAGCGAGCGCACGAACGCATGCACGCCGTCGTCGCCTGAAAGCGCGGCAATGCCGAGATCGGAGACGATGAACCATTGGGTCGCGCGCTGCGACCAGTATTCCGTCTCCTTGCCTTTCACCTCGGCGATCATCACATAGACGCCGGGCTCCAGGTTGGGGATTACCTCGCTGACGGCGAGCGCTGTCGTGACCTCCTGGTTGAGGGCTTGGCGCACCGGCAGCTGGCCCTTCCAGACGGCGGCGCCGGTCTTGGACTTCAAGGTCTCGAGCTGGTCGCCGGAAAGCTGTGCCTCGAGATCGCCGTCGGTCAAAGCGCGTGCGAGGCCGCGGTCACCGATGCGGTAGACCTCGAGGCCGACCTGGCCGGTATTGACGGTGACGACCGGAATGCCCTGCTGGCCCTTGTTGGGCAGCACGTAGTTGCGCCCCGTGAAGCGGACCTGGGGCGAGCGGTCGCGCACGTAGATGGCGAGATCGGCGGTCTTGGCGAGCGTCTCCTCGACCGCGGAGGGCAGGCCAGCCCGGATCGCCACCTGATAGCGCTGGCCATGCGTCATGCCCTCGACGCAGAGCTCCTGATCGCGTGCGGTGACAGCGGCCGGGTCCTTGCCATCGACCGAGACGAACTTCGAGAAGTCGACCTGGCCCTTGCCCAGCGCTTCGGAGAACTGGATGCAGAGACGAGGCGTCACGCCGTCGGAATCGACCGTGTAGTCGAGGATGCGGAAGCCTTGCTCGGC
>JANNSW010000604.1:0-4227 GCA_031403055.1 Hyphomicrobiaceae bacterium
GCGAGGGCTATGGCGCGCTGCAGGGCGCGCTTTCGGCACAGTTCTACGTGGTGCAGGCGGCGACGCCTTTCGCGGCGGCCTTGATGTGGTCGGCGGCGGGCGGCTACGGGCCGGTGCTGCTGGCGATCCTGGCGGCTGCCACGCTTTCGGCGATCGCGTTCGTGCTCGCGATTCTGGTGGCACCAGCCCGCATCGCTGCCTCAGGCTGAGAGCAGCGCCGGATCGAGCGGCTCCTCGTATTCGAGCTCGCAGGGACCCGTCATCAGCATGCGGTTGTCGGCGCGCCACTCGATCACGAGCGGACCGCCCGGCAGGGTCACGGTGACGCGACGGCCGGTCAGCTTCTTTCTCGCCGCGGCAACTGCGGTCGCGCAAGCGGCCGTGCCACAGGCCTTCGTCAATCCGGCGCCCCGCTCCCACACCTTCAACTCGATCGACTCGCGCGAGGTGACCTTGGCGAGCGAGATGTTGGCGCGCTCGGGGAACAGCCGGTGATGCTCGAGCATCGGCCCGACCTTGCCCAGATCGACGATGTCGAGCCGGTCGACCCAGAAGATGCAGTGCGGGTTGCCGACGTTGACGACGGAGGGCGTATCGATCAGCGGCTTGTCGATCGGCCCGACCTGGAGCTCGATGCCGCGCGTGTCGTGGAACGGATCGGCGAGCGGGATCTCCTGCCAGGCAAAGCGCGGCTCGCCCATGTCGACGCTTACGCTGCCGTCGGCATGCACCTCGCTGACGAGCACGCCGGCGTTGGTTTCGATGACGGGGCTCGCGCCGGCGCCGTCGCGGGCGAGCAACCAGGCGAGGCAGCGCGTGCCGTTACCGCAAGCCGACACCTCCGAGCCATCCGTGTTGAAGATCCGCACGAAGGCCTCGGTCCCTTTGGTGCGCGGATCGTGCAGCACCAGCATCTGATCGAAGTGTGAGCGTGGCGCCGCAGCGATGGCACGCGCCGCGGCCGGAGCGACCTGCTCGCCGCGTCCGCGCAGATCGAGCACGACGATTTCATTGCCGAGGCCGTTCATTTTCTGGAATCGCAGCGGTCGTGGTGTGGTCATCGCTGATCGCCGTTGGGTCCGCCCGCCAATGCTGCGGGAATGCTGCAACGTCTGCCGGAAATCGCGCGGTTACGCAACATTGCCGTCTTAACCATTGAAAAACACTGATTTACTGTCGTTGCGTGTTGTGGGCGTGATTCGGAGGCGTGACCAGACTGATCGAGCAAAGGAGAGCCAACATGGCGAAGGCAGTGAAATCGGCGAGCACGGGCAAGTCGGCCGCATCGGCGGCGGCCAAGGTCCTGAAGAGCAAGACGGCGAGCACGACGGCGAAGTCGGCGGCGGCATCCGCGCTGACCCAGTCCAAGAGCAAGGAGGCGACGAGCGCGAAGGCTGCGACCTCGGCGGCCAAGACCTTGCGCGATCCCAAGGCGTCGAAGGCCGAGAAGTCGGCAGCGGCTTCCGCGCTGAAGCAGCGTCCGGCGGGCAAGAAGTAGCCGGGATTGCAGCCCCGGCCGGCGGTCGAGTGAAAGGGCGCGATCCGGTTGTCCGGGCCGCGCCCTTCGTGCTTGTGCGCCGGGTTTGTCAGCCTATGGCGCCGGCGCAGCGGGTGCGGCCTGCTTCTGTACGCTGCCGAACGTGGTGCCCAGGATCGCAGCAGCCCCTGCGAGCCCGCCGCCATCGCCATTGCCGTTGACCATCACGTTGGGCACCAGCTTGCCGACGAGGGCGACCAGCTCGGGCTTACGCTCGAGGGAGGCGAGCAGCTTCTCGAGCGCCTGCAGCAGCGCGACGCGATCCTGGCCGAGCACGTCGGCCTGGGCGCGCTGACCTCGCGCCAACTCCTCGAGGAACTGGCGCTCGGCGCGACCCAGTGCCGCCCGCTCCGCCTCGCGCTGGGTCGCGACCTGCACCGAGATCTGGCTTTCGACCAGGCGCGGCTGCTCGTCGGCGGTGGCGCGGGCCTGCTCGCGCTCGATGCGTTTCATCTGGGCTGCCGTCTCGCGCTCATAGGTCGAGGAGAACTCGTTGGCGAGCTGGATGCGGCGGCGTGCGGTCAACAGCTCGGGTGGGATCGCGGGCTCGCCGAGGCGGATCTCCTTGATTTCGACCCCGGCTTTGCGGCCCTCGATCTTGACCAGCTCCTCGATCGTCTTCTCGAGTGCGTCGCGGTTGTCGAGCAGGTCGAGTGCCCGCGTGGCTCGCAGCTCGAAGCGGACGGTGCCGTCGGCCGCCTTCACCGGCACGCGGATCTGGCCACCGGTGACGTTTCGCACGATCGAGCGGATGACCGGTGTCAGGATGCGGTTTTCGATGTCGTCGATGCCGCCGACCGAGCCGACCACGATCGGCGCGTTCTCCGGCTGGATCTGCACCTGGGCGCGCAGCTCGAGTGGTATGTCCCAGCCTTCGATCTTGGTCAGCACCGCGCGGTCCGCGGCACCCTCGGGTATGCGCTCCTCGACGGAGCGCTCGGTCTGCTTGATGCTGCCTTCCTGGTCGACGGTCAAGTCGATCGTGCGTTTGATGTAGCCGCCCTTGTACTCCCAACTCTTAACGCGGGTGTCGACCAGCGTCACCTCGTAGGCGGCGCGGTTGAGGTAGTAGGCACCGGGGAACAGCGGCTCGCGCCAGATGCCGAAGCAACCCTTTGGAACCAGCGGAACGGTCAGTGCCTCCTCGACCTCGCGGCCCTGGTCGGCAGCCGAGACTTTCTCCTCGACGCAAGTCGCGCCCTGCTCGCGCACGTTCGACTTGACGACGCCCACGTGGCCGGCCGGAATGACCGTCGCGCTGGTGCCCTCGTTGACGGTCACCTTGAACAGATACTGGTTGATCCGGTAATTGCCGGGCTTCAGGACGGTCTCCTGCGGTCCGCGGATTCCTCCGTTGGTCATGAAAGTTGCGGCGTCGATCATCGCCTGGACCCGGTCGTCGGGGATCTTCGGGGCAATGAACATGCCGTCGGGCATCGGTGCGCCGTCGAGCGTCGTCACCTCGCCATAGTAGCCCTGCGGGATCTCGATCACCGGGCGCTCCTCGAACTGGTAGAGCACGCGCACCAGCGGGATGAAGTGGAAGCCGGGGCCGAGGATGCGCGCCTGCGGTCCCTTCTGGCCGGGCAGCGCGATGATACGGCCCTCGGGCAGCTCCTGGAATGCGTAGACGCGCTTCAGGTGTCCGACCCGGTCGGCATCGATGAAGACGTAGGAGGTTTGCGCCAGCAGGAAGATGCCGAGCGCGGCCAGCAGCAGTCCGCCGAGGCGACCGCCGATCAGGTTCGAGAGCGCGCCGAACCTTCCCGCCTGCGGCTGTCCGCCGCCAAAGCCACCTTGCACCAGCACCAGGATTCCGACGGTGAGAGCGGCTATGCCGATAAGTGCGCCAATCATGGCAGTTTCTCCCAAGGTGATTCGGCTATCTTCATTTAGTTAGACAGTGATCAAGCTTGGTTAATCGAAAATTTACCTCCCGGAATTGACGTGAATCAGCGTCCGAGGTGCCCGACATATGGGGATTGCCGGCTCGATTGCCAAGCGACACGAGCAGATGAAACCTCAGCGCACGTCCTGGCGCAATCGGACGAGCAGCTCGTCGGCGCGTTGCGGATCGATCGCGAGCCGCCGGCGCAATTGCCCGGCACTCACCCGCTGGTCGCGCATGTAGAGCGCGAGCGCCCGCTCGTAGATGCAGTCCTCGAGCGAGCCAGGCGCTGCTGGCGGCGTGAACGGCTCCGTGCGCGCATTAGCCGTGACCTCCTGGACGAACGCCGGGCGCATTTGGCGGGTGAGATCGGCGGCGACCAGCTCGACTCCCTCCTCCGAGACGTAGGGCCCATGCACCCGCACGGCCTCGTCGCAGCACTGCGTGGTTTGGTCCGCAGCGCATTTCTCTGGTGACCTCACCGACATTTGCCACCTGCCGTCCGGGTTGAAGCGGGTTGAGAGTAGGTTAAAATCGGCCAACCCTCATTTTTGTACAAACCTATGTTCTCAAAGGAAAATAATGCAATTTCTGCGCGAAGGCTCGGCTGAGGAGTCGTCTAAGTAGGCTAACAATAGGGTTTAGCCTACTCGGCCAACCTCCAGATCGCACCTGGTCCTCGCCCTTCCGAGACGATGCTCCGATCCTTGCTGCGCATTTCAAGCAGCAGGTTTTTTACCCTCGTCACTTTCTGCTCGCTGCTTAGATTAAAAGGAAGCATCGGTGTGATCAAATCATTCAG
>JANNSW010000605.1:0-14403 GCA_031403055.1 Hyphomicrobiaceae bacterium
GGGGTGGTGCAATACGGCCTGAAGAAGGCCTATTGCACCCTACAGATCCCGTGCTCGACTTGACGACAACACGTAGTGGCTATTGTTCGGAGAGTCCTAACTCGAGCACGCCGTGAAGGAGCTGGGGCTGAAGGGGGTCAAGCTCTCGCCCGTCTCGCAAGAAACACATCCTGGCATCACCCGTCTTCCCGGCCGCCATCATATCCCAGATCATATCGGCAACGATCGAGGCCGGTCTCGTCAAGCTCGACGAAGCGGTTGGCAGCTCTCGGAAACATGCCCGCTACCTGCCATTCCGGGTTTGACGACATTCATTCAAGCGACTGGCCTCTCGATGGGCATGATCGAGGAAAATCCATTCTTTTTCAGAGAGTTGTTATTCAAGCTTATCCGCGAAACCGGCTCAGCCCCGCCCCCGCGCCGCCAGCGTCCGCAACCTGAGCGCGTTGAGCCGGATGAAGCCTTCGGCGTCCTTCTGGTCGTAGGCGCCGCGGTCGTCCTCGAAGGTGACGAGGGCGTTGGAGTAGAGCGATTTCGTGCTTTCCCGGCCGAGCACCATGACATTGCCCTTGTAGAGCTTGAGGCGCACCTCGCCCTCCACATGCTCCTGGCTCTTGTCGATCATCGCCTGCAGCATCTCGCGCTCCGGCGAGAACCAGAACCCGTAGTAGATCAGCTCCGCATAGCGGGGCATGAATTCGTCCTTGAGGTGCGCGGCGCCCCGGTCGAGCGTGATGCTTTCGATCGCACGATGGGCGGCGAGCAGGATCGTGCCGCCGGGCGTCTCGTAGATGCCGCGCGATTTCATCCCGACGAAACGGTTCTCCACCAGATCGATCCGGCCGATGCCGTTGTCGCGGCCGAGCTGGTTGAGCTTCCCCAGTAGCTCGGCGGGCGACAACTTCTTGCCATCGATCGAAACGGCATCGCCCTTCACAAACCCGATCCGCACCTCGGTCGCCTTGTCGGGCGCCTCCTCCGGACTGATGGTGCGCTGGTAGACGTACTCGGGCGGCGTTTTGGCTGGATCCTCCAGCACCTTGCCCTCGGAGGAGGAGTGCAACAGGTTGGCATCGACCGAGAACGGGGCTTCTCCGCGCTTGTCCTTGGCGATCGGGATCTGGTGCTTCTCGGCGAACTCGATCAGGTGCTCGCGGCTCTTGAAGCTCCACTCCCGCCAGGGTGCGATGATCCTGATCGAGGGCTCGAGTGCATAGTAGGTCAGCTCGAAGCGGACCTGGTCGTTGCCTTTGCCGGTCGCGCCATGGGCGACAGCATCCGCGCCCGTCGCCCGCGCGATCTCGATCTGGCGCTTGGCGATCAGGGGCCGCGCAATCGAGGTGCCGAGCAGATAGACACCCTCATAGAGCGCATTTGCCCGGAACATCGGAAACACGAAGTCGCGCACGAACTCCTCGCGCAGGTCCTCGATGAAGATGTTTTCCGGCTTGATGCCGAGCATCAGGGCCTTCTTGCGCGCCGGCGCCAGCTCCTCGCCCTGCCCGAGGTCGGCCGTGAACGTGACGACCTCGCAGCCGTAGGTCTCCTGCAGCCATTTCAGGATGATCGAGGTGTCGAGCCCGCCCGAATAGGCGAGCACGACGCGCTTCACTTTGTGCTTGGGCATCGGGCGCTCGTGGGAGATGCGTGGAAGTCGCGCCATATAGGGGTGAGGCGAGACGGGGTGCAAGCGTGTGCTGGCGCTCTGCGCCATCGGCCGGCCCAGCCTGACCTTCACGGACAGGACGTCAATACATCTTCTTCCAGCTCGCTTCCGCTGGAATCGGCGGCGGGGTGGCGTTGCCGGTGACCGGCACCGTCTGGAACTCGTTGCGGATGCCGAGCGCCCAGGCCTTTGCCCGGTCGGTCAGCTGCCGCTTGTCGGTCTGCATCCGGCCCCGGCTGATCAGAATGCCCATGTCGGCGCCGTAGTAGCGGTAGTCGCCCGCCGTATAGACCCGCATGTAGAACGCCTCATTCTCGCCCGCCACATGGGTCCAGTCGAGCGTTTTCCGGACGAACGACAGCCGGCCGTCGTCGCCCATCCGCCAGACGCCCGAGGACGGCGCCCTGGTGATCATCTCCACCTCCTCGCCCGGGTGCTTGAGGATGAGCTGGGTCCAGTCGTCGAAGTCCTCCCACCGCCGCTGGATCGCCGCGATGTTGACGTCGTAGTCCACATCCATGAACTCGAGCAGGTGGAACAGGAACAGCGGCACGCCGCCATAGGTCGAGGTGATCAGATGGGTGAGCGGACTCGCGCCTGAAACACGCGGATTGAGCTCGCCCAGATAGACCTTGCTGGTATCGGTATCGATCAGGAAGTCCATGCAGAAGGCGCCCTTGTAGCCTTCCTGGTAGAGCCGGTCGCCGAGCTTTCTCGCCATCGCGCGCACCGCCTTCTTCTCCTTGTCCATGCCCTTGGCGAACGCGTCGTTCCCGCACCAGCCGCCCTTGTAGGGCGTGAGCTCGGGAAAGCCCGTGATGTCGGTCTGCACCGGTCCGACCAGCGTGCCGTGGCGGGTCGCGCAACCTTCGACCGTGCCCGGCAGGTGATTGATCCGGCGCATCACCTTCAGCTCCTCTTTCACCAGGAGCTTCTCGTTCTTGCGCCAGCCGGCCTCGTCCTTGATGAAGAACGTCGTGCGGCCCGAATCGCCATAGGGCGTCTGCACCACCAGATCCTTGCCGAGCCGGGCTTCCCCCGAGAGCGCCATCAGCTCCTGGTAGGACTTCGCGCGGCCCATGGTGTTGGGCGCGCTCTGGATCCCGGCCTCGTTGCCGAGCTGGGTCGTCACGATCTTGGAATCGAGACGGATGCGCAGCTTCGCCGGCGGCAGCGCGACCTCGGCACCCAGCTCCTTGGCGAGCCCTTCGGTCTCCTCGTCGAACATGACCAGCACGATCTTGCCGCCGCCGCGCTCCTTGATGTGGCTGCGCACCGTCTTGTGCTTCAGCAGATGGTTGTTCACATCCTCGATCGAGCGGAACTCGTGCGGGCCATGCTCGCGCGGCACCAGCACCTTCTGGTGCTGGCCGTCGAAGGAGTCGAAGAAGTTGATGTACTCGTACCGGTTGACCCAGCGGTCGAGCCCGAGCAGGTTGAAGGGCGTCGGCGACAGGAAGTAGACGGGTGTCTCGTTGCGGCGAAAGAAGCTGTAGATTTCCGACAGCCCGTTCAACTTGTTGCGTCTTCCCATCGCATTTCCCCCAAATTGGGCGTCGATCGCCGCTGGCTCGCATCATGTGACTGTTCGCGGTGGCTGTGAAGACGAATTGATGGTTAACGAGAGGACGGAGCCGGATTGCGCCGGCCGCACGGATAGCAGGGGGCCCATGCTGAGGACGATAGGACGCTTGCTCTGGGTTGCGATCTCGTTTGCGATCTCGGCCCTTGCTGCCTTGCTGGTGCTGCTGACGCTCGGCACCGAGCGGCTGACCGAGGCGGCGAGCAGGACGAGCGAGGGTGATCTCGGGCAGCTCGACGTCTGGATCGCCACCTACACCTTGCTCGAAGGCGCGTTTGCGTTGCTGTCCATGCTGACCATCGCTCCGGCGCTGCTGGTCGTCATCATCGGCGAGGTGGCGCGCATTCGCTCCGCCGTCTACTGGGTTCCCGCGGGCGGCGCGGCGCTGGCGGCCGTGCCGTTCCTCGCGCGCTTCTCGCAAGACGCCTCGCTTGCTCTGCCTCCAGCGACATTGCTGCAGGTGCTAGCGACCGCGGGCTTTGCGGCCGGTCTTCTCTACTGGGTGCTGGCAGGCCGCTCAGCGTGATGGCTCGGACGTTTTCCACTGCAACGCAAAAAACATTGTTGCGGTGCACAATCCGAGCTAGTCTAGGTTTGGCGATACCGGTCGTGGGATCGGCGCCAGCGAGCGAGGCGCCTCCATGTTTGATCCAGCCATCGGTCTGCGCATGGCATCTTCGTTCACCGACATCGCCTTGGCCGGAATGAAGGCCAATCTCGGCCTCTGGTCCATGGGCCCTCAGCTCATGCTCGGCTGCGGCGAGGCGACACTGCGGCCGGCAAGCCGCACCAGCACCAGCGCCCCCGCATTCAACCCGTTTTCGCCCGCGGTCTGGTCGCCGTCCCGCCGCTCCGTCCCGGCATTGCCCGACCTGTCCTCGCCGCTTGCGTTCTGGCAGGCGTGGTTCCGCTGCGGCGACCTCGCGAGCGAAGCCTGCCGTGCCGTAGCTCCGGCTTGGCCCTCCTTCTCGAGCGGCGCGGCCGGATCGGGCCATGCCTCCAACATGATGACCGAGGTTCCACGCGTCTATGTCGGCTTCCAGCCCGGCCACAATTCGCCACTCTGGCCCTGGGGTCGCGAAGGCATGCTGACGATGGCGGTGACGATCCCGCCGGCGATCGAGGCCCTGATGCGTCGCTTCGGACCGCTGCAACTGACGACCTGAGGGTGGGCCGGCATCCGTTCTGCTCGATCGGAAGCTTGACTCGGAGCGGCACTCATCCGCACAATTCACGTCAGCATCCCGTCCTTCTACGTCCGCTGTCGATCCTGCGGCGGAAGAAACATCGTCTGCTTTACATAGGGGTCGCGAGCGACCCCTATGTCCGTAAGGTGCGAGGGGTGGGATGCCTTCCTCATCCGAGCAGTCCGCCGAGGACCTGAAGATCGATGGCGGCACTCTGCAAACGGCCGACGACGTGGCTCGTGTTTTCGCAGTCCCGGCCGGCAACCTGATCCACGCTCTCTACAAGGCTCCCGACCAGAGTCGCTACAGCCATTTCGAGATCCCCAAGCGCTCGGGTGGCATGCGCCTCATCTCGACCCCGCGTGGCCTCGTGCGCGAGCTCCAGTCCCGACTGAACCCTGTCCTGCAGAGCCTCTATCGGCCGCACCCGAGCGCCCACGGCTTCATCCCCGAGCGCAGCGCGGTCTCCAATGCCAAACCCCATGCCGGCCGGCGTTTTGTTCTGAATGTCGATCTCGAGGACTTCTTCCCGAGCATCAACTTCGGCCGCGTACGCGGGCTCTTCATGGCCGAGCCCTTCGGGATGGGGCCGGCGGCGGCGACCGTGCTGGCGCAGCTCTGCACCCACCGCAACGGCCTGCCACAGGGCGCGCCGACCTCGCCGGTCCTGTCCAACTTCATTGCGGCGACCCTCGACCGGCGCCTGCAGCGCCTCGCCCGCGAGCACCGCCTCGACTACTCCCGCTATGCCGACGACATCACCCTGTCGGGCGATCAGCACCCATTCCCGACCCCCGTTGCCGTCATCGAGCAGACGCCGGGCGTTGGCACCCAGGTGACCATCGGCGAAGCCCTCGAGCACGCCATCGGTGCGAGTGGATTCAAGATCAATCCGCGCAAGGTCCGCTTCCAGGGTCGTGCGGTTCGCCAGAGCGTGACCGGCATCACCGTCAACGAGCGGGCCAATGTCGAGCGCACCCGTGTCCGGCGCGTCCGGGCCATGCTGCATGCCTGGGAGAAGTTCGGGCTCGCCGGCGCTGGCGGCGAGCACTTCGACAAGTACCACGGCAAGCCGCGCGCGGGCCGCCCGGAGGACCCGGGGCCGCGCTTTCGAGGCATCGTCTATGGCGAGCTCGCCTACATCAAGATGGTGCGCGGAGCCGACGACCCGGTCTTCCTGAAGCTCGCCGCACGCCTCGTCGGCCTCGATCCCAATCCCTCGCGCTTCATCCGCGAGATGGCGTTCGGAGCGGCCGACTACGACATCTTCATCTCGCACGCGAGCGAGGACAAGGCGGCGATCGCGCGCCCGATCTTCGAGGCGTGCGAGCGGCTGGGCTTGAAAGCCTTTCTCGACGAGGAGCACATCGCCTGGGGCGAGTCCTTCACGACCAAGATCAACACCGCCCTGGGCGCCGCCCGCACAGTGCTGGCGATCGTGTCGAGCACTTCTGTCGGCAAGGAATGGCCGGTGCGCGAGGTCAATGCCGCACTCGCCCTCGAGGTGACGGGCGAGAAGCGCGTCGTGCCACTGATCGTGGGCAAGCCCGATCTGTCGAGGCTCCCGCTCATCAAGACCAAGAACTTCATGGAATGGACAGGGGATGCGGCCATCGTCGCCGAGCGGCTCCGGCGTGAGGCTCGCGGCGAGCCCCGTGCGACCGAGCCGATGCCCGTCTCGACCCCGGCTCCCGCGGCAGGCACCGGGTTGCCCGAGCCCACGCGCCGCCGCTTGCTAGACTTCTTTCGGCGGAAGTGAGGGGCAAGGCATGACGGAGGCTTCCCCACCCGACGACCCACCGATCCCCTATCTGACGCGCGTGCGCGACTACTATCTCGCGCTCGGCTTTCCCGAGCCCTATCGGTTCGCGGAGCTCCCAGAGGTGCCGTTCACTCCGCTCCCAACACCACTCTCCGCTTGCCGCGTCGCCCTCGTCACCACGGCAGCACCCCACCGGCCCGAGCTCGGCGACCAGGGCCCGGGCGCCCGCTACAACGCGGCTGCGAAGTTCTACGAGGTCTACGGGCTGCCCTCGGCTGGCGAGCCCGATATGGGCATCTCCCACATCGCCTACGACCGCAAGCACAACCCCGCGACCGATCCGGCCTGCTGGTTCCCGCTGCGCGAGTTGAAGCTCGCGGCCGCGGCAGGCGTTGTCGGCGGCATCGCGGACCGTTTCTATGGTCTACCGACCAACCGCAGCCTGCGCACGACGACGGATCGCGACCTGCCGCGCCTGCTCGATCTCCTGCGCGCGGACCGCGCCGATCTGGCGTTGCTCGTCGCCAACTGCCCCGTCTGCCACCAATCGGTTGCTCTCGCCGCCGGGCACCTGGAGGCCAATGGCGTGCCGTCCGTGGTGATCGGCGCCGCCAGGGACATCGTCGAGCACGTCGGCGTGCCGCGCTTCCTGTTCAGCGATTTTCCCTTGGGCAGCGCCTGTGGCAGGCCCCACGACCAGCCATCCCAACAGCTGATCGTGCGCCTCGCGCTTCGCCTTCTCGCCGAGGCGACCGCCCCCCGTACCACCTGGCAAGTGCCGCTCGCCTGGAGTGATGATCCATCCTGGAAACGCGATTATTGCAACGCAGCACTGATGACGCCCGAGCAGATCGCCGCCGCCCGTGCCGAGTTCGATCGCGAGCGGGCGGTGGCGGCGGGGTTGCGGGCATTGCCTCGTAGGCTGGGCTGAATGCAATGAAGCCCAGCGTTCCTGCCGTTACCTTCGGTTGCTGGGCTTCGCTTCGCTCAGCCCAGCCTACGCGCCCACTACTTCACCACCATCTTCCTGACCGGCAGCGTCGTCACGTTGGTCGCGGGCTTGTCGGCGCGGCGCGGCTGAACGAGCGGCCCCAGGCTGTCGAGATAGCCCGTATCGAAGCTCTCGCGCTCGTAGACCGGGAAATCGACCGGCCGGTCGCGGAAGCTCTTCGTCATTTGCCCGAGCCCGCGCAGGCCATTGGCACGCTGACGGCGCACCTGCTCCAGGTCGATCTCGATCGGGATCACCTGCTCGGTCGAATCCGCCTTGTGCAGCGCCCGGCCCGACGGGTCGAACACGGCGGACTGTCCGTTGCCGCCAGCACCCAAACCATTGATATCGAACACATAGGCCTGCATCATCGCCGAGGTCGCATGCGCAACCGCGAGGTCGACATCCCGGTCGATCGTGTGGGTCATCACCGGGTGCAGGATCACCTCGACCCCCATGGCCGTGATCTGGCGCGACGTCTCGGGGAACCACATGTCATAGCAATTGAGCACACCGAACCGCCCCACTCCTTCGATGTCGAAGGCGAGGAACTCGGTCCCCGGCTCCACCCCCTGCTCCAGCGGTGTGAATGGGAACATCTTGCGATAGCGCCCGATCACCCGGCCGTCTGGATCGATCACGGAAGTCGTGTTGTAGATCATGCCATCCTTGCGCTCGTACATGGAGCCGTTGACGAGCCAGATCTTGTGCTTCCTCGCCATCTCCTGGAACGCGGACTCGGCTTCGCCCGGCAACGGCTGGGCGTTATGCAGCAGCGGTCCGAAGCAGGCGAGCTCGGAGAACATCGCCATCTGCACCCAAGGATAGAGGTGCATGGTCAGGTCGAGCCGGTGGCGCATCGCTTCAACGTTCGAGGACGTGGCGAGATGCATCTGAATGCCGGCAATGGCGAATGGCGTCATGAAGGCTCCCATTGATCGGGGCGGGGCAATTTTGTGATCACTGACTGGGGAAGGTCCTCCTGCTTCGCCACCCTGTCAACCCAGACCTCATGCTAAGGTGTCGCAATCGTGCAACGCAGGCTGCTGGGTAAACGTCGAGCGTGATGGTCTGTTCCGGCCGTGAGCGCGGCAGACTGTGGTGGCCTCACGCCGGCTCACGCCCCGCGCTCGCCCGCGCCTTCTCGCTGGCGCTCTTCAACTGCCCGCACGCCGCCATGATGTCGCGGCCCCGCGGGGTGCGTACGGGGGAGGCGTAGCCGGCCTTGTTGACGACCTCGGCGAAGCGCTCGATCTGCGCCCACTCGGAGCATTCGTAGGCGGTGCCCGGCCACGGGTTGAACGGAATGAGGTTGATCTTGGCCGGGATGCCGGCGAGCAGGCGCACCAGCTCGCGCGCGTCGGCGAGCGTGTCGTTGATGCCCTTCAGCATCACGTATTCGAACGTGATTCTCCGCGCGTTCGAGAGCCCTGGATAGTCCCGGCAGGCCGCCAGCAGCGCCTTGATCGGATGCTTGCGGTTGATCGGCACCAGCGTATCGCGCAGCTCGTCCCTGACCGCATGCAGCGAGATCGCGAGCATGGTGCCCGCCTCCTCGCCCCAGCGCGGGATCTCAGGAACGACGCCCGAGGTCGAGAGCGTGATGCGCCGCTTCGACAAGGAGATCCCCTCGCCGTCCGACACCACCTCCATCGCATCGCGCACGTTCTCGAAATTGTAGAGCGGCTCGCCCATCCCCATCAGCACGACATTGGTGATCGCACGCTCGGACTGCGGCAGCTGTCCGTCCGTCGGCCGCTCACGCCCCGGCCAGTCGCCGATCCGGTCGCGCGCGACCAGCACCTGCCCGACGATCTCCTGGGGCAGCAGGTTGCGCACGAGCTTCTGCGTTCCGGTGTGGCAGAACGTGCAAGTGAGCGTGCAGCCGACCTGGCTCGAGATGCAGAGTGTGCCGCGGTCGGCTTCCGGGATATAGACGCACTCGACCTCGGGCGGACGCAGCTCGCGCCCCAGCTTGGGTAGCTTCAGCAGCCACTTGCGGGTGCCGTCGAGCGAGATCTGCTCGCTGACGACCTCCGGCCGCTCGAGGACAAAGGCCCGCGCGAGCTCGGCTCGAAGCACCTTCGACACATCCGTCATCGCTTCGAACGAGGTCGCACCCTCCACATGGATCCAGCGCCAGAGCTGTTGGGTCCGCATCTTGATCTGCTTGTCGGGCACGCCGATACCGGCAAGGGCTTCCCCGATCGCCGGGCGGGTGAGGCCGGCGAGTGTCTGGCGGCTCGGCGTTTCGAGCTCGGTCGTTGCAAGGGTCATCGTGCTCGCCTGTGGCCGGTTGCGATCAACCGAAGATCCAATGATAGACCCGCGACAGCAGTCCGGGGCGTGGCTCGGCCGGCGGCGCCTTGCCGAGACGCAGGAAATCATGCGCATTGACGAGCGCCTCGCGCAGCATTGCCGGGTCGTGCGAGCCGGCGTCGCGCATCAGATCATTGGTGTTGCGCGTGAAGGCGATCGCGTCGTTGCCGGGGTCGATCACAGCCAGGAACGGCCAGCCGTGCCATTCGGCGTCCTTGGCCTTCGCCAGCACGTGCGCGAGGATGGCTTCGCCTTGAGGCACAGGCGTGAGCTTGCCGTTGGCGAGCGTGCTGGTGCCGATTTTCACCACATCGAACGTCTTGGCATTGTCGACAGGCCCGCCCTGGAAGCCCATCACCTCGGGTCCGGGCAAGGTGCGATCGAGCGCCGCGCATTGCGGGCACCAGGTGGCGCCGAACTCGATGATCAGCAGCTTGCCCGCGGCTTTGGCGCCAGCGACTGCCGACCCGAACACCCTCTGCTGATCCTCGCAGACGGGATACTTCGCTACCACCCGAGCGCCGGTTTCAGCGCATCCGGCCGGCAAGGCTTGCGCACCGGCCTGGGGCAGCTCCCATGCGGCGCCAGCGCAGGCCGAAGCGACCACCAGCATCATCAGCTGTGCCAATGCGGCTCCGATCCAGGGCATCACGGGCATGCATCCTCCGCCTGCTTGACGGCCTGGCTGACGCCGAGCAGCGAATAAGTGTCGGTCGTTGCGGTGCCCTTGGCGGTCGTGCCTTTCACGACGAGCCTGTCACCCTTCTTCAGCGCCTCCACGAAGATGCGCTCCTCCTCCGCGTTCTCGATGAAGGCTTTCTCGTCCTTGGTGAAGAACTTGAACGAGGCCGGGCCGATGCTGGCAACGACGGGTACGCCGGCTTTGGTCGCGTAGCCGAGCCGGATCATCACCTCGTTCTTGACGCCGTCGAGCGGAAAGAACGACAGATAGAAGTAGGCCTCGCCCCGGCCTCCGGACTTCGGCTGCATCGCTTTGGGCAGCGTCTCGCGCGGCTGCGTCGCCGCAAAGCAGATCTTCTTGTTCTCGCCCTCGTGGCGATAGGCGGACCAATCCTTGAATTTCTTCAAGAACTCGGCGGTCTCGGCCGCGCCCGCCGCGGACGCGGGCAGCGCAAGCACGAGCAAGGCAATCAGGATACGCATCGGGATCGGGCTCTCCGCTTCGACTTCAACCCATTCAGGGGCGGACTATAGCGATACCGGCGGCCCACTGCCACCGGTTCGCGTTGTCGGGGGTTTCTCGCTTGGAAGGGGCACGCAGGCTCGAGTTTCTAAGGTGGTCCGAGGCGGCTGTCGGCGGTTCCTGCCCTGTTGCTGCAGCCTAGCCTGAGCTGAATGGGGTGCTCTTGCACCCTTGTCATTGTGCAGCGAACTGGTGGATGGACAGGAAGGGGACAGTGTCTTGTGTCGGGAGTGTAATTCGGATACGAGAACATAAAGTGAACAATGGGCTGCTAACATGACGCATGACGGCAGAGCAGTGGCGAACTTCGTCCTCGACCAAACCGAAATAGCAGGGGTTGTGGTGAGCCCACTAGGCCTCCAGAAGATCGTCTACTTTTGCCACGTCTGGTCGTTGATCGAGCTTGGCAAACCGCTTGTCCGGCATCGCTTCGAGGCCTGGGAGCATGGGCCAGTGCTCCAGTATCTGTACCGGGAATTCAAGCGGTTCGGCTCCAACCCCATCACCGGTCGGGCGCAGCGGGTAAATCCCCTGACTGGGTCGGGCGAGAGAATGCCGTACGCGTTCGATGCAGTGACGTTGGAACTGTTGAGGCGGGTCGTGGGCTTCTACAGCCGATTGTCGGCCAGCGATTTGGTCGAGCTGACGCATGCTCAGGGTGGTCCTTGGCACAAAGTCTGGCACCACGGTGGCACGATTAATCCAGGCATGAAAATCGATAACCGCGACATCGAGCGCTTCTACGCGCACCTGCCGCAGCGCCTCACCGTGCAATAGCTGCGCCCAGACAAAAGCAACGCCCACGAATCATGCCATTGTTCCGGTTTGCTGGAGCTGGACTCTGTCCCGACTCTCTCGTAGATTGCTCCCGATCAGGGAGCGCTTGACACGCTCTCATCTGGGGACTATACGGGCTACGGTCGGGGGCCGGGCATGCAGATCATTTCACGCAGGGCCCTCAGGACGTACTGGGAGATCTATTCCGGGTCGGACCAACCAGCCCTCGAGCAGGCGCTCAAGGCTTGGTATCGCGAGGTCAAAAAGGCTGAATGGAGAAATGCGAACGAGCTGAAGCAGAAGTACCGGAACGCGAGCGTTCTCAAGGGCGGACGCGCGGTTTTCAACATCTGCGGCAACAAGTTCAGACTGATCGCAGGGGTCAATTACTCCGTGAAGGTCGTGTACATCAAGTGGGTGGGAACACACGCCGAGTACGACGACATTGATGCGGAGGAGGTGTGAGATGGTCAACGTACAACTGATCAAGACCGAGACAGACTATGAAGCGGCTCTGACGCGCGCCGAGATGCTGATGGTTGCGGAGGCTGGAACTCCCGCTGCCGAGGAGCTCGAGCATCTGGCGATGGTGATCGAGGCCTACGAGGAAAAGCATTATCCTATCGATCTTCCCGACCCGATCGCGGCGATTCAGTTCCGCATGGATCAGGAGGGGCTCTCGAACAAGGACCTCATTCCCTACATTGGAAGCTCGGCCAAGGTGTCGGAGGTGCTATCGGGCAAGCGTGACCTCACGCTGTCGATGATTCGCGCACTCAACATGCACCTTGGCATTCCAGCGGAAGTGCTCATCCAAGAGGCCGGCGGGGTCATCCCCGAGGATGACGAGGGGATCGACTGGTCGCGGTTCCCCATCGCCGAGATGGTGAAACGAAAGCTCGTCAAGGCAAAGGGTAACGTCCGGGATAACGTCGAGCGAATGATGCGGGATTTGTTTGATAGCGCCGGAGGATTCGGCGCCATCCCGGTACCGCTATTTCGCAAGAGTGATGGTGCGCGGCGCAACGCCAAGATGGACAGCTACGCATTGATGGCGTGGTGCACATATGTCTTGGCCGAGGCACACGCGGGCAAGCCGCGGACAGCTTACAGAAGCGGGACGATCACGCCCGCATTTCTCCGCGATGTCGCTCAACTCAGCGCTTTGGAGAACGGACCGAAACTGGCGCAAGTGTTCCTGGCCAAGCACGGGATCGCTCTGGTCATCGCACCCCATTTGACGAACACGTACCTCGATGGCGCGGCGATGCTGATGAAGGACGGGACTCCTGTGGTCGGCATGACGCTACGATACGACAGGCTCGACAATTTCTGGTTCTGCCTGTTGCACGAGCTTGCGCACATAGGACGCCACATGGAGGGGAACGGAGACGCCTTCTTCGTCGATGACCTCGACTTGCGATCCAAGGACGATGATCAACGGGAACGAGAAGCGGACGAATGGGCCGAGGAAGCTCTGATACCGCCAAAGGACTGGGACGAGCATGCCGCTCAGGACGCGCCAACGGTCGGCAATGCCATTTCCCTCGCGCAGCGCGTCAACGTCCATCCCGCAATCGTCGCCGGGCGTATCAGACGCAAGTTCGGGGATTATCGCAAGCTGACCCAGTTGGTTGGCAGCGGCGAGGTGCGAAGGCACTTCGACCGAGAGTGGAGATAGGGCTGATATCAACGGGGCTGTGCACGTTTGGGTAGCCTCGCATTCCGAGATGATGGAGGCGGCCTATGGCCAAGCTAAAGGTACCGTCGTTGCAGCACCTTGCCCGGAACTGGAAGGAAACTCCGGAGCAGGTGCACCAGAAGCTCGTGACCCTTGCGAGGCATCCACCACAATTCACCTACGAGCCATTGTTTATCGCTGTCAGGGACATGCTGGTGTTTGGTGTGCCGTATGACCAAGTGGCGGAGGGTATTCAGCGTGGCGAGAAGCGCCCATGGGTGAGAGCGCTTCTGCTTGAAGTGCTCCCGCTTCTGCGAGGCCATTTCGATGGGCTGGTCCCTGACCAGCCACCTCGCAAGGTGGCGCGCCGCTACTATCCGCTGGCGCGGGACATCATGATTCCGTTCGAGGCGCCGCTTGAATTTAGCATCGGCGGGCAGGTTTATTTCCCATGGTTCAGTTTCTGGCGTAGCAATCCGCTGGCAGACGAGCGACTTTCGCTGTTCGTCACGCTGGTGGAAGAAGTGTTGTTGCAGGATCCAGACCTCGACACCGCCATCTTTCAGATCCTCGACTTCAGCCGGCCAGTGGGCGAAGAGAAGCGGAGCCTCTTGATCGTCGATGCGCGGGATATCCCGCGCCTAACCGAGGCCAAGAAGAGGGCCATGCTGGAGATATTCGCCGACGGCTATCGCCTGGCGCGCGACGAGCTTGGGGACATCAAGCGGGAGAAGAAAGAGCGCTCCGACGAGAAACGTCCGGACCAAAATCAGAGCGATTTGTTTGGTGGCGACACGGAAGGCTGAATCTCAGTCAGTACCGGTCGACAAGATCGAGCCCTCTGCTGAACAAATCAGCCGTGTCTTCTCCGAGGCCAAGCATGCCCGCCTCATCAAGCTGGCGGACGAGACAGCGCCAAAGAGTGGCGATGAGCCGATTTGGGCGTGAACGGATTTGCCTGGGAATGCCTCGGCACCGCATCTCCAATAGCGCCCTTCAACCGCTGCCCCGCTCCCGCCGGCTGAAGCGGCCGCCGTGAGCGTGCGGCTGGATCGCCTCGCTCGGCCCTCCTTCGCCAACCGGCCGCGGCGCAAAGCGGCCGAGCGTCAGCACCCGATCGTACATCACGATCGCGCCCGCCATCGCGACGTTGATGCAGAACGAGGTCGGGATCTTGACGATGTGGTCGCAGCGCCCGACCAGCGCCGGCGACAGCGAGCCGCGCTCGGGCCCC